>CAIWEX010000333.1 GCA_903911795.1 uncultured Schlesneria sp. | reverse complement strand
ATATCTTGCGGAGTTGGACATGTTCTACCTGGGAACATCCAATGCCGAGGGGCAGCCTTACATCCAGTACCGGGGCGGACCGCCCGGATTCCTGAAAGTCATCGACGAGAAAACTCTGGGATTCGCCGACTTTGGCGGCAATCGACAGTACATCACGCTCGGCAACCTGACAGACAACCCCAAGGCTTTCCTGTTTCTGATGGACTACGCTCACAGCCGACGCATCAAAGTGTGGGGCACCGCTCATTTCGTAGAAGGAGATCGAGCGATCCTTGAACAGCTTCAGGATTTGTCCTATCCCGGCAAAGTCGAAAGAGCCATCCTGTTCAACATCGAAGCGTGGGACGTCAATTGCCCTCAGCACATCCACAAGCGGTTCTCTCAGCGACAGATTGCTCCGGTTATTGAACAGCTTCAGCAGCGAATCAAAGAGCTGGAACTTCAAGTTGCGGCATTGCAATCGCCGGATTCGCCTCACGAATGACGTCGAATGTCTTCGGAATAATCGGGCGGTCAATTCCTCTGGGAAATCGCCGAAATTTCAAAAATATTTGAAATTTCTTGTCCGGTCCGAAAACGGCTGATGATGAGTACCGCAGGGGGAGGCATACCGTTGTGGTAACTCCGGAGTCGTCGTTCAGAAAAAGAGGTGCACAATGAAGAATAAGCCGTTTCTCGGTCGCTTGCTGGTAGCCATCCTTGCTGTTTCAACCGTGGAGATTTCCACTCCGGCCGTGGTTCATGCCGCCAATGCGAATGACCTGCTCATCACACTCAAGGGATCTGTGCAATTCCCAAGAGCGACGGGAAAGGCAAAGTACCAGAACCGCAATCGACAGCAGGAATTGCAGGTTGAGGTCGAAAATGTTTCGGCATTGAAAGGCCAACGAGTTGCCGTTTATGTCGACCAGGTGCAGGTCGGCATCATTTCGATCTCGACTCTCGGAAAGGGTTCGCTCAGTCTGCGGACTGCCGTGCCGGCCGTCACCTCGACTTCGAGCATCAAAGTCGTCACAGCCTCGGGCGTCGTGATTGTTTCTAATTGACGTGCATCATCCTTTCGGACGTGCGACGGAATAAAGCCGTTCGTTTGCATGGACTGCGCCGTTGCCGTGCCAATTCGATTCTTTCGGACTGGCTTCTCACATTGGAACGGAGACACAGAAATTCGTGAGGGTCATGGGAAGGTTCATTTTCAAGGAGACGGGCAAATCGTTACGCTTGCAGCGTGACACTGTCGATTGGCTTGTTTTCCCGAGAATTCGACCACCAAGGCCCTTCATGAAATACGTTTTCCCACTGGCTCTGTTGCTTTTTGTAACCTCTACAGCGATTCAGGCTGCGGATGCTCCGCCGACCAAACCGACAATTGGACGCCTGCCGGCGGGCCGAGTCCTGTTTCTCGGAAACAGTATTACGAAGCATGGCCCGGCGCCCGCAATCGGCTGGACGGGTGATTGGGGGATGGCCGCAAGTGCCCGTGAGAAAGACTATGTTCAGCTCCTGACGAGTCACATCGCGAAGACAGCAGGGGCACATCCGATGACGATGGTTCGAAATATCGCCGACTTTGAACGGGGATACGAGACCTTTGACATCGAAAAAGTGCTCAAGGAGGAACTGGCGTTCCAGGCGGATCTGGTGATCATTGCCATCGGTGAAAATGTTTCCGAACCATCCACGGACGAATCTCGCAAGAAATTTGCAGAAGCCTTTGCGCGACTTCTGTCAGCCGTAAAGCAGCACGGGAAGCCTGCCATTTTCGTGCGAAGTTCGTTCTGGCAGAATCCTGTGAAGGACACCATCATGCGCCGAGCCAGCGAGGATGCGGGCGCGACGTATGTCGACATCTCCCGATTGGGAGCTGACAAATCACACATGGCCAGTTCCGAGCGAAAGATCGAACATCCTGGCGTTGCCGGTCACCCCGGTGACAAGGGGATGAAGGCGATCGCCGACGACATCTTCTCGGCCATTCGACGTACCAGCGGACTTGCAGAAAATCCCTAACACGACAGGGTGGCGGGGGCGCACCCGCTTCGGGGAAGCCCCCGTTCAAACGCGTTCCATT
>CAIWEX010000332.1 GCA_903911795.1 uncultured Schlesneria sp. | reverse complement strand
GCCGACCGTCCTTCGACAGTTGCGATGCCGGTTGCTTCAAACAATTGCCGCCGCGCGGTCAGTCGCTGGTTAGTGACTTCAGTTTGCAGGGTCAATTCTGGAACGCGAAAGTCCGGGGCGTTCGGGTCTTGCAGGACGAACAGCGGATCATAGGAATGGCCGAGGAATCCTCCGAAGAAACCTGGCTGCGGTGGGCCACCCGCCCCTTCTTTTGTCATGTATGGAAGATGAACCTGCGGCAGCACTGTCGGAGCCGTCGGCCTGAGTCGAGCCATGATCCCGCCAAGACAGGGATGATCTGTTGGCCGGGTCCCGCCACCTTGCTCGCCCCGATCATGTCCCGTCAGCGATGCATAAACGGCCGCGGCATGCGAGTTGTTGACGCTGTGATTCATCGATCGGACGACCGTCGCCAGGTGCATCTGTTGAGCCAACCGTGGCATGTGCTCGCTAAGCTGGTAACCGGGAAGAGAGGTCGAAATCGGTGCAAATTCGCCACGAATCCCGTCCGGCGCATTCGGCTTCATGTCCCACATGTCGAGATGACTGGGACCACCGTTCAGGAACAGCAGGATGCAATTGTCAGCGAGGGGTTTGATGCGGCGCTGTTCGGAGTCTTCATTCGCCAGTAATCGCGGTAGCGAGAGACCGAGACCTGCCAGTCCAAGGCTTCCCACTTGAAGCACACCGCGGCGAGTGAGTCCCTGCTGTCGGACTGCCGTTTCCGTTGCTCGATCAGACATCACCGTTCCCCTCGCAGTTGGAAGCAATGCGATGGCTTTGAATCATGAACAAAGAAGCCAAGATTCAATAGCAATCGCTGATGTGAGATCGTAATCCAAGATTCGAGGCGAGTCCATTGGCACTGTGGTCAAATACGCAACTTCAGCGAGTTCAGTGCGCGACGCAGTCCAATCGGAGCGAGTCTCTCGATGACTGCGATCGGCAGAAATCTCTCGCCCCCGCCGAAAACCCCGACCGAAGGTCTCCCCGATACCAAACGCACATCGCTGCTCAAGTCTGATTTCGTAACCCATCGCCCGAAGCGAATCAAAGATTCCCGTCGGAGCGGTTTGACCACCAGGGGAGGCTGACACCGCCGTCGACGGTGATTGTGCTTCCGGTCATATAGTCGGCGTCGTCGCTGAGGATGAATGCGACGCTCTTGCCGATTTCTTCCGGGCGACCAAGTCGCTTCCAGGGGAGCTTGGCTCCGCCCGCGGCGAGTTGTTCTTCCGTAAAGAATTTGCGTTCGCCAGGGGTATCGATCCAGCCAGGATGGACGATGTTCACGCGAATCCGGTGTTCCGCGAGTTCAATTGCGGCGGTACGTGACATATGGTCAATCGCGGCCTTGGCCATATTGTAGGCCATGGCGGTTGGAATCGGGATCACCGCATGAGGCGAGCTGATCACGACGATTGAACCACCTTTGCCTTGCTTGACCATTTGCAGTGAGGCGGCACGCAAACCGTAAAACGCACCCCACATCCCGACGTCGATTGTGCGGCGGAAACCAGCGAGGTCGGCTTCCAGCATCAGTTGGCGATCGCTATAGACGGCGTTGGAAACGAACAGGTCGAGGCTGCCGAATGCGGCGGCGGTTTCGGCGACCATTTCTTCGACGCGCTGCTGGCTGGAAACATCCCCTTGCAGGGCGAGGGCTTTGCCCCCGAAGCTGCGAATTTCGTCCGCAACCGCTTCCGCCTCGTCGGCGTGTGAGAAGTAATTAATGGCAACATTGGCACCGGCGCGCGCCATCTCGATGGCGCACCCCTTGCCTATGCCGCGAGATGCACCGGTGACAAGTGCATTGCGTCCTTTCAAATCCATCGCTCATCCTTCCGGCAATCAGGCCGAGAAACTGCTGCCGCAACCGCACGATTTGACAACGTTCGGGTTGTTGAACTTGAACCCGCGTTGATTCAATTCGTCGAGGAAATCGAGCGTGGTGCCGTCGAGATACAGATCGCTTTTCTTATCGACAGCAACCTTGATCCCGTGCTGATCGCTGACGGTATCCTTTGTGGAGTCTGTAGTTGTGTCGAATCCGAGTGAATATTGAAAACCGCTGCAACCACCGGCGGCCACACCGATTCGCAAGACGGATGTCTCGGGCAACTTCTGCTCGGTCATCACGCGCTTAATTTCCCCGGCAGCCTTTTCGGTCAACATGATGGACATGGACAAATCTCTCCTGAACCAAGGATCACAGAGACAAAATAATCTTCTGGAACGCAGTTCCGGGATTATACGCGAAAGGCCAAAAACAGCAAGCAGTCAGTTCTTGGCGACCGACGTAATCTCATTGTTCCAACTTCAGTAAATCACACCAAGTAGCCAGGCAAACGCGTCGAACCAAACTTTTTGCCTGCAATCAGAAGCAGCAACCGATCTCTTCATGACCTGCAAAATCACATTCCGTGAAAGGCTTGCCGATTTTGCCATCAAGTTCAGATTCCATTTCGCAAATCACTTACGGTTATGCGACGGCCCATCTCCCCCAGTCATTGGCGCACTGCAAACAGGGCCATCGTGCGCTTTGCCAAGACGGATTTAGAAACGCAGAGAGCGCGGAGGACGCAGAGGTATGGGAAGCGATGGTCGATGCCTAAATTCACGCATCTCTCTGTAATCTCTGCGTTTCAGATGTATTAATCCGGCGTGAGCACAAAATGAAACTTTACTCCCTGTGACTTCGCGAGGTTCAGCGTTTTTTCCACCTCCGTGAGTTCATCAACCAACTTATTCCGGCGAGGTGATTTTTTCAGCTCCTTTGGATTGTCCCTCAGGTGATCACGCAGGACGGTCACGGATTTTAATGCATCCGCGGGGTCAAAGAATTCCTCCGGACCCATTTCCCGCTTCATCCTTTCGAGTTCCGCCGGATCGTCGAAAAAGTCCTCGTCAAAATCACCATCCAGCTTGTTTGGGTCGTCGCTGTAAAAATCGCCTAATGGTGCAACCCCCAACCGCCTTGCGAGATCGTCGAATTTCTTCTCGAAATAGACTTCTGCAAGGCTATAACGGTCGCACCCTTCGTAGCCGGTTACTTCGCGGTCAAAGACGATGTCGATTACAGAGCCCATTAAAGATCCCCCGCAATGATTGTTGTGGAGCACTTTTGTTTTAGATCCGAACAATCGTAATAAAACCTGACCATTTCGCAACTGTTTTACGATTCGTGGAACGAAATTTGGACAAGTCAGGAAATTCGTGGTTTCTGACGACGCACGAGGATGTGGCTTGAGTGGCTGTTTGAATTGCGCGAGTTTTCCGGTCGCTGGCTTCGATCTTCGATTGCCGCGTGATGAGCACACCAGGTAGGACGAGCGACAGATTCCAAATCTGTCCCACGCGAACCGATACCTGATACCAGGAACGCATCAGCCGGAACGCGCAAGCGTCCGGTTTCGGCCAATCGATTCCGGGTGTGAGATCGGAACCGGACGCTAGCGCGTTCCGGCTGATGGCTTTTGGTTCCAATAGTCTTGAGGCGATTCGACCGCCTCATCATGCTCAATCGGCATCGGGTTTCGCGACATCGCCCGATTCTGCGAAGACGGTCGCGCGAAGTTTTCTCGACATGAAATCAAGACATTGGCAGAACGATGTGGGGCAGAACGATGAAGAATCATGATTTCTTCTATCATTCTGCCCTCCATCGTTCTGCCCAAATGAATTTGATTTGACGAACGGCACGGCCGCGTTGTGTCGGGATGAGGCAACTTCCGCCTCAACGGAATTGGCAGGGTGGCTTTGATTCCGTTTTCGGTCCACCAAGTTAGCGCACTTGTCACGGAACGTGGCCGCGACATCTATTGGTTTGCGTCGCTTGGCGGAAGCGGTTGTCTTGCGTTTTTACTGAACCGTGCCATCAGTGCTTCGCGGAGTAGTTCCGTTGGAGTCGGGGCCTTTAAATCATTCGCAGATCTGGCCAGTTCCGCCGGGACAAATTCCAGGAACGCAATGCACATTTCATCCACGGTGTTTTCGCCCCAGCGGACATTTTTCGGGGGACGATTCGGGTTGGATGGGTTGTCGGCCGAGTTATCGAAGTGAGCGACAAGATCGAGGCGTGTTCCCTTGGGTAAGTTCATTGGTTCGCGGATCTGATAACTTTCCTGCCAGTTGAAATCCCAGCGTCGGAGTTTGATCATGGTTTTTGTCAAGCCGTCGGGCAGCGTCGCGATGACTGTCATGTCTTTTCCCAGCAGATGCATGTGCGGGGTAATCGTTAACGCCAGTACATCGCGTGGCAGTGTCAGCGAAACTTTAACTTCGGCGTTACTGTCGTTGGCGGGAATCCGCATCCCTGACAAGGGGCCGCCGAACGGCATAATTGGAAGGACACGAACGGCGCGGGTCACCGGCGTCTTGTTAAAATAAAGTCCGACTTGCGTCTGATCGCGTTCAGGCTTTCCTGACGGGTGATAGTGTACTTGCACGACGAGTTTTGCTTTCGACGGCAGCACTTTCGCGACTCCATCCCGCAAACGACGCGGCAGGTTTCCAGGAGCCCAGCCTCCGAGACCTCCGGCTGGCAGAAATCCAGGAAAGCCAGCGGACGTTGAATATCCCGGACCTGGATCGCTGGCATCGAGTTGTCGACTTCGGTTCCCGGTATCCAGGAATACGATCACGTGATGAACAACGCGGCTGTTACCCGGGCGCACTTCCACCGATTGAACAAATTTATCCGAGTCAAAGTCAGTTGGAATCACGAATCAGCG
>CAIWEX010000331.1 GCA_903911795.1 uncultured Schlesneria sp. | reverse complement strand
CGGAAGATCGGCAAACGCGACCAGGGGGAATACGATCAATGGAGTCAACAGCAACGCGCGAAAAGGATTCATGCGGAAATCTCAAGGTGGGATCAGGCAGGCAGGTCAATCGTCGTCGTGATGCAGGTCTACGGTTGGTATCCAGATTCCGGTTGATCAATGTGACCGAAAAATGGATTCCGACCCATTCTCAATCAGCCCATGGGGAATCGCAATTGGGAACTGGAAAAATCTGACTTTCGCCACGTCGTCGTTTCCGGATCTGAACCCGTCGCTTCCCATTGTGTCAGGATCGTCGTACAGTTCGCTCGCGGAGTGGGCTGGGCGATCGCGGTGAGGCTGACTTGTTCAGCCTTGCGGAGGAAAGTCCGGGCTTCACAGGACGCGGTGGTGGGTAACGCCCACCGTTCGCAAGAACCGGGACAGTGCCACAGAAAGTAAACCGCCGATCGTTGCGTGCGCCCGCAAGGGAAAGCTGCAACGAGGTAAGGGTGAAACGGTGCGGTAAGAGCGCACCAGCGGGCCGGGTGACCGGTTCGGCTCGGCAAACCCCACCGGAAGCAAGACCAAGCAGGGCGAAGTTCGTGATACTGGAAACAGGATCACGGCGCGAGGCGGTCCGTCTCGTCACTCGTCCGGGTAGGTTGCTTGAGCCGACGAGCAATCGTCGGCCTAGAGAAATGGTCGCCCACGACAGAACCCGGCTTACAGGTCCACTCCGCATTTTTGTCGTTCATCGTGCGCGAACCTGCATTCCAATTCTGGTGTCGTCATTGGTCTGCGCTATGCGAGGGGCCGCAATATTTTGTCAATGATGTTCCAGATAGACGAAGTTCGCGCCGAATAAATTCATAGCCTGTCCGCGAACCAACGCTTGCGGACAGCCGGTGACAGAACAGCCGGTGAGATGGTCTTTTGACCCAAAACAGACGACGATTGAATGTTGCACCCGATCTGCTTGATAAATTCAGGTCACTTTGGAGCGAACCCTCACTGAACTCGGCACAACGAGTCGACTGAGACGAACATCATGTTTCCCGCTGATACCGAAATCCTGGAAGTCTCGCCGCGAATCCGCGTCTGTTGCGGTGAATTCGACTGGGGGGTCGCGCGCAGTTCCGGGCCTGGGGGACAAAACGTCAACAAAGTGAACTCCAAGGTCATGCTCCGCTGGCCGGTGCTGACATCTGCAGGAATCCCCGCTGACGTCCGAGATCGGTTCGTGGCAGCGTATCACACGCGATTGACGGGCGAGGGAGATCTGGTCCTGACCAGCGAACGCTTTCGGGACCAGCCGAAGAATGTGAACGATTGCCTGGAAAAACTCCGCGAAATGCTGCTTGCCGTCGCCACGGCCCCGAAACCGCGTCGAGTCTCCAAGCCGACAAAAGCGTCCAAACGCCGTCGCGTTGAATCGAAGCGGCAGCGAACTGAAGTCAAACAAGGACGCCAACGGCCGGCTGGCGATGAGTAACTGCCGTCGACCTGATTCCCACTCTTGTCTATCATCCGCGCGGCTGTCGCCTGCGGTCGCATTTCCCATCAACGGGGTCTGACCCCTCCTTCTGAACTACGTTCGTTGTCACCAACAGCGTACCAGAAGACAGACTCCGTTGATGGCAAATGTCGATTGCTGCTGAGGATGAGGGAACGCTGAGCACCTCACATCAGGTTGCGAACAGCGTTTCCGTTCACTTTAGTGGCAGAACTCATTATGTCGCAAGCACTTCCGCAATCGCCGTCCAATCCGCAGGTGTCCGCACCCGCCGTCGCACCCGTCCCCACAGCGAAGCCTCGTCGACGTTGGCTCGGCCGTTTGTTCTTTTTGTTTGTTTGCAGTCTCGTTGCGGCTCTATGGTTCGCCCCGATGATCGTGGCCGAGACTTCGTTGAAACAACAAGTCCCCAAATTACTGTTTCCGCTGTACCCAGGGACCGTCGAAATCGGGACTGCTTCACTGGGGTGGCTGCAGCCAGTGGTCGTCAACAATCTCAAAGCAGAAGATGCCGAAGGTCATCCATTTCTAGAAGTTAAGGAATTCTCGACCAGTGAGCCTTTGTGGAAACTGGCACTCAGTCAGGCCAATCTCGGTCGGTTGAAACTCGTCGAACCCAAAGTGTTCGTCGATTTCCGTCCAAACGGCTCCAATGCAGAAGATATCCTGGCGAAGATGGCGAGCGGTCCGCCGAGTTCCGCACCGATTCCCGATTTCGAACTGGTGATCCAGAACGCCGAAATTACGCTCGATCACAAAGTCGCAACGCTCACGTCCAACATTTCGCCGGTCTCGCTCCTGGTGGTCTGCAAGCGGGGGACACCAGAAGAAGTGGAATTGACGATTGGTCACGTCCCCTCAAAGGACGAAGCCACTCTGGAACCTCCCAAGGACTGGATGGCGTTTCGGTTCGGGAACGAACCAACTCAAGATGGCGTCGCAATGACTCCCGGTTCCAAGCACATTCGGTTGAAAGCCGAAGCCTGGCGACTGGAAAAGTTTCTGCCAGCCTTGGCTCGGTTTGAGCCGAAAGCAGAACTCGCCGGGGTGATCGATGCCGATGCCCGCAGCCAGGTCAATCTGGCTGATTCGAATGCCGATTGGACACAACGTGAATGGAGCTGGGATGGTCGCGTGACATTACGTGAATTTGTCCTCGCAGGGATCTCGGCGTTGAAGCAGGATCGCGTCAAGCTGGCGACCACATCCGTGGCCGGACGCCTGGCCGCTTTGCAAGGCCGGTTGTCGATGGACAAGGCGCAGATTCAAACCGAAGTGGGTGAGTTGACTGCCACTGGCGATATCCCACTGGCCGGCCTGAATTCCGCATCGCCGGTGAACGCCTTACAATCCATCCTCGGCGAACAAGACTACCTGATTCGTGGATTCGTTGATCTGCAGAAGCTGGCGGCTTTGCTACCGAATACCTTGCGAGTCCGCGAAGGGACTGAAATCACTGCGGGTCGGCTGGACGTGAGTTTGAAGAGCGAAGCCCCCAACGGCGGCCAGCGGAACTGGGCAGCCGATGCGACGGTTGACCATCTGACCGCTCGCAATCGTGGCGAAATGGTTCTTTGGAAGGAGCCTCTGAAACTGAGCAT
>CAIWEX010000330.1 GCA_903911795.1 uncultured Schlesneria sp. | reverse complement strand
CTTGGGTGATGATCGAGCGGTGAACCTGGGCTGCTGCGTCCTTTCATTCGAGGATCAGTGAGGTTCATGAACCGATCATTCAAAGCCGTTTCTGGCGTAATTGTCCTTGTCTGCGCAATTGCGGCGGGGTGCAACAACCGTTCACCTGCGGTGACTCCATCGAAACCTGTCGAGGTCAAGCAAGTCACCATCACCGGAGCCAGCACGCTCGCACCACTGCTTAGCGAGATTGCGAAACGATTTGAGAAGGAAAATCCAGGAACTCGAATCGATGTTCAGTCGGGCGGATCGTCGCGTGGAGTCTCCGACACCCGCAGCGGACTCGCCGATATCGGCATGGTTTCTCGTGACTTGAAACCTGACGAAGTCGACCTGCAGCGATTTCGGATTGCACGGGACGGGGTCTGTTTGATCATCCATCAAGAGAACTCGGTCAAGTCGCTTTCCCGTGAACAGATTATCGGCATCTACTCCGGGAAGATTCGAAACTGGCAGGAGGTCGGAGGTGCAAATGCACCGATTACTGTCGTCAACAAGGCCGAAGGCCGCTCGACGCTGGAAGTCTTTGCAGGATACTTCAAGCTCGACACGCGTAAGATTCATGCGGACGTTGTGATCGGTGACAACGAGCAGGGGGTTAAGACTGTTGCTGGAAATCCGCTGGCGATCGGCTATGTCTCAATCGGAACTGCCGAATACGACCGTGAAACTGGTATTCCAATTCGCCTGTTGCCGCTCGAGGGGATTGAGGCGTCCTTGAAGAATGTCGCAAATGAAACATTCCCGATGTCACGGAACTTGCATCTGGTGACAAAGTCGCAACCAGAGGGGATCGTCAAGGACGTCGTCGAATTCGCAACTTCGCCGAAAGTGCATGATCTGGTGAGAGGGCTATCGTTTGTTCCGATCGAATAGAGACAGATTGCTGACGTCACTCTTCAGCGGACTGGCGGCGATTGCGGGCTCGGTTGTCGTCGTCATCGGCGCGTTCGTTGTCGGAGAATCAATTCCTGCACTGACTCATATCGGTGGCAGTCGCTTTATAACCGACGAGTCATGGCACCCGGCAGCCGACGCCTCGTTCGGCCAATTCAATCTGCTGCCAATACTCATGGGTACGGTCTTGTCTTCATTTGCTGCGATTTCGGTTGCAGCTCCACTGGGGATTCTTTCGGCGGCGTTTTGTCAATTTTATGCCCCGCCGCGTGTCGCCCGGTGGTATCGCCTGATGATTGAACTGATGGCGGGGATTCCGTCCGTTGTCTTTGGATTGTGGGGGCTTGTTGTACTGGTCCCGATCATCGCCAGAATTCATCCTCCGGGGCAAAGCCTTTTCACGGGAATCATCATTCTGACGTTGATGATTCTGCCGACCGTGGCATTACTAGCCGACGCAGCGTTTGCTTCAGTTCCACAAAGTTACTTGCAGGGAGCAGCAGCGCTCGGGTTATCGCGAGCAACAGCAACTTTGTCTGTGATGATCCCTGCCGCGAGATCGGGGCTAGTAACGGCAGTTTTGCTGGGACTGGTTCGTGCGATCGGAGAAACGATGGCCGTTGTCATGGTCTGCGGAAACGTTGCCCGCGTACCATCAGGCCCGTTCGATCCCATACGTACTCTGACAGCGACAATCGCATTGGAAATGGGCTATGCACGGGGCGATCACCGAGCGTCCCTGTTCTTTTGCGGAATGATCCTGCTGATCCTGGTGACCT
>CAIWEX010000329.1 GCA_903911795.1 uncultured Schlesneria sp. | reverse complement strand
GCCTGGTCTGCTGCGGGTTTGGCAGCATCTGCTTCAGCACCCTTCTTCATCCGGTCGAGGAATTGGCGCGTGATGTCTTCGGGAACGACACCTTCAGGCGGTTCGAACGTGAACTGGTCATCATTCACGGGAGCATCAAACTCGACGTTTTTGAACTTCAGGCTGACGAGCGGTCTGTAGACTTTTTTCTCTTTTTCGATCACTCGCTTGATGTAAACGATACGCGTCGGAAACATCGCCTTGGAATCGACCCAGATCCGGACGAGATCGGGAATATAGGCGGGAAGCATGTCGTCCTTGCCTCGCGGCCACCGCTGAACGATTTCTGGTTTCCAGCGGCCCTGGATGATGGTTCGCGCCCCGTCTTCTCCGGATTCCTCTTTCATGGCATCGAAAATCATCGTCCGTTCGAGCGAAGCCAGCAGGGCCGTCAATCCCCCCAACCCCAGTTCCGCCGTCAGGACGACGTCGGGGACGTTGCGGTTTGCAGTCACGGCCGCCTTGATTTGCTGAACGTCGCGGTGAGTCACTCGCTGAGTCTTGCCGACGGTCGTCAGACTCCACAGATCTTTCCCGTCGCAGATTTCCAGCAGTGAACCTGCTACCCCCTGATCCGGCCTGATCGCATATTCCAGACGCAACTTCTGGCCACTGCTGAGGTAATGTCCGTCGATCTGAAACTGTTGAGTTCCGATCGAAGCGGTTTGTTCAACATCGGCCTTAATGGAATTTCGCGTGTAGAGCGACTCGTGCAGCTTCTTGATGAAGTCGGTGGCCGCCTTGATGGTGGCGGGATCGGCCGGTTTGGGCTCCTTTTTCTCGGTCGCCGGCTTGGCGTCCCCCTGCCCGCGAGCCGTTCGAACCCCTTCGCCAATTGCCCAGACTGCCATGAGCGAAACTGCGAGCAACACGGAAAAACTGGTCAATTTCCGCCAAGGATTCGGAATATGCCGGATTTGCCAAAGATACAAGGCGATTCCTTCCGAAAAGAGAACAGACCGACGTACGACCAGTCCAGGTAGCGGACCGGCTTCACTTGGATCTCCAGACGACTGGAAGCCAAGTTCGCCCATTCTACCTGGAAATCGACACCAAGGTCGACGGTGAAACTGGTTGATCGCAGATTCAGCAGGTCAACGTGGTGACATTTTATGGAAACCCAACGCGGCACGTTGACCGCTGGGCAGTTGAAGTGAACGGGATTCGGCAGGGACAGCCGATTCGAATGATGGCCTGTGAGGATGGCAGTTGTTTGTCGTCATACAGGTTGGCAGCGAGTCGCAGTGCCTATTTCGGAGAGGGGTTGCGATGAAGTACTACTTTCTGGCTTTGGGCACGGTCGTCGTCGTGTGCGTCGGCTGCGCCATGGATGGCAACCAATTAACAAACAAGGGCGAGTATCACGCTCCCCCGGCTCAGATGTTGGCCCAGCCAGGCCCAATGGTTGATGGTCCAGGTCCGGGTGTGATCCCGATGATGGGTGGACCCGGTATGTGGGGTGGCCCTGGCGGACCAGGCCCACGGCCTGCTGCTCCATCGACAACGCAGGTTCGCTTCGTCGGTCCTGACGGAATGCACATCGGCTGGTTGATTCCCAGCGGCTATGCCGAGAATCAACTCGTCACCCCCGCTCGTTACAATTTCTTCCAGGGTGGTACCTACCGCCTGAAGATCAACAACATTCCTGGTCGTGAAGGACTGACCCTGTACCCGACCCTGCAGGTCTATCCAGGTCATCCCAACACCGAAGCTTATCTGACGCACAACAGCGTTCCGATGCAGCTCACCGAAGAAGACCTCGAACAAGTTGAAAGCAACAACTTCGTGACCAAGGTCATCTATCTGCCGGATGCAAAGTTCCAGGAACTGGCGATTGCCAACGTGGAAACACTCGTCTCCACCCGCCTCGATCCCGGTGTCGATCCGATCCAGGAAGCCGACAAGCGTGGAACGATCATGGCTGTTCTGCGAATGGGGAACATGGATCTGGAGATGCCAGGTCAGGCCGGTGGTCGAAACATGACCGCTAACGAACGAGGCGAGATTGATCAGGTTGCTCACGCCGTTGATGGTGAACAAGGTCAGATGATGCCACCACTCCCCATCGGTCCTGCCGGTCATGCCACCCCAGGCATTCCCGGTGCGATGATGATGGCCGGTTCCGGTATGCCAGGTGTACCGATCTCGGGTGTCAACATGGCTCCTTACGGAATGCCGATCACCGGAACTCCGATCGGGCTGCCTGGTCCAACACACCTCCCTTACGGTGGTCCAGCATCGCTCCAGTCACACACCGTGCGAAATCGGACTCGCCAGGATCTGCCCACGGGAACCAAGGACATGCTGATCGATGTTTCACACGAACCTGGGTTGAGCATGCCACCAGCCGTCAACTACATCCAGTACAAGGAAAAGCATCCAGTCTATTCGCCAGGCGAACTGTCGAATCCAGCCTGGAATGCTCAACCGCAACGCTGATTCTCTCGTTGCGACTCACACATGTCAGCCCGGTCGAATTTCGACCGGGCTGATTTCCAGCGCGTCAGTACACTTCTCAGGGCTGTGATCGTGGTGAGGATGCCTTCAATCATCGCGGGTCTTTCGCTGATGGCAGTCATGCTGACCAGCAACCTGCCCGCTCTGGCTCAGCAATATCCCGCAGTGGATGGCCGCCAGTTTCCGCTCAATCAATCCAGTCCCCCTGGCACGGCTGCTCAGTGGGCACTGAATGCGGGGCGAGTTGCTCCCAACACGTTTCAACCGATTCGAGTCAGCCTACCCGAGGAAGGGAAAGTCACCTTCTATGAGTCGTGGGAACGACCCGTTGAACTCGCCGCCCCCGCTCAGGCCAGCCTGATCGTTGGTCGGATCTATCGACTAAAGATCAGCGGTCTGCAGGATTTCCCTGGTGTCGATTTCTATCCGTCGATCGAACTGATCGACCGGTTGCATCCACCCGTGGGACGCGAAGAAGATTTTCCTGTCGATTTTGAATTCACCACCGACGAACTTGAATGGGCTGCGGCAGGCCGACTGGTGACCAAGGTCATCTATCTGGAACAGCCCGATCGCATCCCCACGGCACTGCTGAATCAATCACCCCGCATTACAACCATCGAACCTTCGCGCAATGTCCTGGCGGAAGCCGATTCACTGGGCCGACCGATGGCGATCGTGCGATTGGGTGGACGAACCCCTGATCCGCATCGTCCCGATCCGGGATTCTTCGGACCAGGCGGCCCGGTTCGACTGGCCAAGGCGGCACCAACAGTCAAACAGACCAGGCATTCGGCTGATCACGTCATTCGATAAGAACGCGTCGACCGCCGACAATGCGGCTGACGACGACCGGCGACTGGAGAGAACTGCAATGATCAACCCGACACAAATCCTGTGGAAGATGTCTCGAACGGGAGGGATCGCCCTGCTGGCGTTCTCGTGTTGCGCGTGTGCAGGTCCCACATCAATGTCACGGCTTTTCTCACGGGCCGATGCAAGCCCCGAAGGAAACGTTCAGGCTGTCTATCGAGAATCGGTACGCGGCCAATCGGACTCACTGGAACAGCCTGCAGGAGTCGTCAGGCTCTCCAAACCGCGACCGAAAGTCGAACGACCTGTTACTCGCGAGGCGGCTCAACCTCGTTCCGCCGTGCAGGCGGTCAATCATACGGTGAATCAACCGGAAACGGCGTGTCCCCCCTTCACAATCACTGAATGTCCTCCTGTACCACGCTGGGTTTCACCGTCGCCAAACCCATTCGCTCAGGGGATGCTCGGCTGCAAGTGCGAAACAACCGTCCTGGCCGAAAAGTACCCAGACGAATATCTCTGCGATGGCGGTGACCGTTCATTACCGGTCCATTACGACAGTAACGTGCGGATGGGACTGGATACCGAAGATACCGTTGCAGAATTCACAGACCATACAGGGAAGAATCGAGTCCGGCCGACGAATCGTGTTTGCGTCTACGCTCCACGGTTTTCGACGATTCGGACAATCAGCAGACCTCACGAAGGGATGAACCTGAACGAAATTGCTGGGGTCGGCACTTCGGTCAGCACCGATCAGATGCATATGCGTTTGAAGGCGACTCACCACGTGAAGAACGAAACCTCCAATCGAGTCCTCGTTCGTTCACGAGCCAGCGGTCTGGAAAGCGAACAATTTCAAGGCAACGTTTCGAACGTCCGCAGCCTGATCATTCACGAGAAGCTGTTGAACGTTTATCAGGACCTGAACTTCGTCAAGTTCGGGAAGATGGAAACAACCGATGCTGCTCGTTTGAACTACGGCATCAAAGCTTCGATGCTGTGGTCTCGCGAAGAATATCCCATCATGGCGGCGAAGACCGATTCCGCGATGGCAGGTGTGTATGAAGCTCACGCTGCGACCATCGTGGGGATCGACGACAAAAAGTCAGATCAACCCGGCGATCTGCGTCTGGTCAAACTGGCCGACAAGCAGACGGCACAACCGGGTGACGTGGTCGAATTCACGATTCGCTACGACAACATGGGACAGAACTCGGTCCATCACGTCCGGATCGTGGATAACCTGACACCGCGACTGGCTTATGTCGACGACAGTGCGACATCAGATCGCGAAGGTCGCCTGGTGGTGGAAGACAATGGCGAAGGAAGCCTGGTCCTGGTCTGGGAGCTGACGCATCCGCTCCCTCCGAAGACGGGTGGAGTCGTCAGCTTCAAGGCGAAGATCCGATGATGTAGAGCGGTTAAAGGAATGGGTGCCATGGTCTTGGAGCATAGGTATCTACACATCGCAGAATGCGATTTTCGGTAGGTTCAGCCATGGTTGGCGGCCCAAAGGCCCAAAGGGCCAATAGTTCACCCAGTCAGGGCCCTTCGGCCCTGGAATCGATCCCACCAAAGTCTTCATGAGGCCTGAATGGCCGGTCGTTCCTTTCGATGAGTTGAGTCTAAAGACCAAAGGAATGTTCGGCCCTTCAGGCACCCCTGCATCTGTTCACTCTCCGAATTGAACATCGGCATCACGCGATACAAACGGTGAGCACCCGGCGCGCCACCTGTCTTCAAGTAATCTCAGCGAGAGTGGTCAGAAATTGGTAAGTTCGGCCGCTCTGCAATCGAGTTCAAATGACGGACACAGATTCCCTGCTTGCGACCTTGTCACGATGCGGTTGGCACGTGGTACGACGTCGACTGGGAGAGGATCTGCTGCCGCGTGAACTGCAGTCGCGATACCCCCGGTTGCCTGCCGAGCTTGAAAGCTTCCTTTCAAATCTTGAACTGTGCCGCAACAGTAAAGACACAGTTTGGTTTCTTACTCGCGAAAACTACCATCCGACCCTTGACGATCGGTTTCGATGGAACGAGCACGAACTGATGTCTCTTGATGCTGCTGACGACAACGACGACGAAATGGTAAGGATTCGTGCATACTGGGATCGTCACTTCCCGTTTTTGTTCGCTGTTCACTCAGATTACGACTATCTTGCCGTTGACCTTAGTCACGAAACCTACGGCCAAATCGTCCACGGATACATGCCTGAGCCCGAGCAATCGAGCCTGGTCGCTCGCTCGTTTGCGGACTTCGTAGAGATGTTCGTCGAGTCGCTTAGCGGAAACGCAGAATACCCACTGTCCTGCTTTATCTGAGGTTCGTCGAAACGATTGGTTCAATGGATGGCGTTCACGGCTAAACACGATTCATCAGGTGATCGTGGCAATGACGGCTCGCCAGGACGGGAAGTCGATCATCCGTTTCAATGCATCGCGCGGACTCGGACCGCCGGGAACTTGAGCCAGTGCGACGCTGCGCGCGGGTCTGCGTTCAATCTGGACCCGACCCCAGCGGACAGTCACTCGTTGAATCGCCTCCCGTCGGATGAAGAAGGCACCGGGTGAATCCACCAGCATTTCTACCGGTGATCGAGGATCGTCGGTATCTGCCGAGGCTGGCAGGGGAGTATCAACCTCGACCGGACGGCGCCATGGTGGAAGCGACCACCAATGCAGCACATTGGCGACTCGACTAGAATTCTCGGGAACGTCGTCCGTCACTGCTTCCAGGGAACCGTTTGGCTGTTTGATAAATTGCGGAACAAACAGCAATCCCTCAGTGGTGCCGATCAGTCGGCCACAACTCGGCCAGCCTCGCCGAAGCAGTTTTACTGGACCAAGCTCACGCAGATGGCCTCCCATTCGATATACCAGTTCGTCCTGGCCGGGATCGGGATCGTCGACATTGATCGTACACCCGCACTCCGTACAACTCTGTGCATGGGGTTCAACCCACGTCAGGCAGTGCGGACAGAGGACGATCAATGACGACATGGTACGTGGTTCCTGATTTGGCAGACCACGAACACTTTATTCCCAGTCACCAGAAACGAAAGCCCAGAATTCAATTTTCTGTTACTTTGACTCTGGCAGGTCACCTGCAACGGCGTTAATCATTCGCGACGGATCGATGTGCTTTCGCATGGCGGCCTGGACATCTTCCAGCGTCAGCTTGCGAACAGACTCTTCAATTGCCGCCTGGAACTTGAGCGTCCGGCCCGTCACCAGCGTCTCTGCCAGCACCTGAACCAGACGAGTATCATCACCGCGACTGGCCTGCTGTGATTGCAAATATCCCTTCTGCGACTCGGCCAATTCTTCCTTGGTGATTCCCTCTTTCAGCAATCGATCAGTCTCTTCGCGAGCAAGTTTGACGACCTTCGCGACGTTCTCTGGATTGCAGATCGCATAAATCGAAAACGTCGAGCGTTGATCGAGTGACATCGCCCGGAAGGCAGAACCGACTCCGTATGAGAGTCCTTCTTTCTCACGGATCCGCCCCATCAGACGCGATGCAAAACCGCTTCCCCCCAGGATGTCGTTCCCGACGACCAGCGCGGGATACTCGGGGGCGTCATCTTTCAGCGGCAGCAGCAATCCCGCGAAGTACATCGCGTTCGCTTTGTCAGGCGTCTTGATCGTGATCATTTCCGGTGGTGGGACTTTGTCTACGTTCCGGCTGATCCGCTCGTAAGGTTGCTTTGACTTCCAGCCACCCAATAGCCCAGTGATGGCCTTTGAGGCTGTCTCTTCATCAAAGTCACCGACAATCACGACTTCACCCGCAGCGGAGCCAAGGAACTCCTCATACAGACGCCTGACGGTCGTCAGTTCCAGATCATCAACAAGTTTCAATTCTTCCAGCAAGCCCGGAGCGTACCGAACGTCGCCCGCCGGATAGGGGCTCAATCGCTGCTGTACAGCCCGCATGGCAAGGGCCTGCGGTTCGGCTGATTGTTCGTCGAGAGCTCCATGACGCTGCTGTTTCAGAATTGCGAACTCTGCTTCTGGCAACGTCGGTTCATGCAGGACCTGTTTCAGGATCGCCAGAGCCTCGACCAGATGCTCTCGCTTAGTCTGCATCAGAAACTCAGCTTCGCCCGGGCGACCCGAGGCCCCGAATGACGTCTGGAGCTCATCCAGTCGATCCTGCAATTGTTCGGATGTCAGTTGTTTCGTTCCTCGAGTCATCAAGTCGGGCAGGAAGGTACAGGCGGTCCCCAGGCCAAACAGTGACTTGGGAGTTCCATACCGCAGGTTTACCTTCAGCACGACTGAGCCACCGCGATTTTTCTTGGACAATAACGCGACTTTGACGCCATCGACGGCTGACCGCTTGACGCGAGCTTCAATTGCGGATGGAGAGGGGTCAAAAACTTCACCGATCGAATATTCCGGTTTCCCTTTGTAGTCCTTGACCAGCGCGGCGATATCTGGGGTGGCATCCACAGGGGTTCGTTGTGGTTCCGTTACGGGGAGATAAACACCGACCGTGCGATTGCTCGTCCGCAGATACTTCTTGGCAACGCGATTCACATCGTCGAGCGTGACCTTGCCGAGTCGATCACGAAACAGGAACGCCAGTCGCCAGTCTCCGGCACCGGCCCATTCGGTCAGTCCGACGAGGAACTTTGGAGTGTCCGTCGACTGCTGGTCCCATAGCTTCAACAGGGTTCGCTTGGCACGAACAACTTCTTCGTCAGTGACCCCTTTTTCGACGACACCTTCAATGGTGTCGATCATTCCTTCGGCGACGGCATTTGGCTCGTTTCCCGCGGCGACTTCCGCAGTGAACATCATTCCGCTGGGATCATGCCACGCGTAGGCGACCCCTTCGACCTTGGCTGCACGGCGGCGTTCCACCAGTGCCTTGTAGAGTCGGCCGGTCTTGTCGGCAGAGAGGATGGCTTCCAGGACCGAGACTGCCGCGAAATCAGGATCAGCGGCCGAAGGAATGTGATAGAGAACACCCGTCGCAGCAACCTTGCCGACGCGGCGCAGGGTCACCACTCGCTCGCCATCCTGAGCAGGCTCTTCAGTGTAGGTTGATCGGATCGGTTCCGCAGGGCGTGGAATCGGGCCGAAATACTTCTGAACCATTGCCACAACCTTCGCTTCGTCAATCCGACCGCCGACGAACAACACGACGTTGTCGGGGCGGTAGTACTTTTTGTAGAAAAGACGCAGGCTGTCGGCGGGAACACGTTCGATATCGGCTCGATTGCCGATGGTGCTTTTGCCGTAGTTGTGCCATTCAAACGAGGTGGCGAACATCCGCTGTTCCAGCACACCTTTCGGGCTGTTTTCACCCATTTCAAATTCGTTGCGGACAACCGTCATTTCGCTGGCGAGGTCTTCGGCCTTGATGGGGCAATTCACAAGACGATCGGCTTCCCAGCCGACGGCGAATTCGAGATTCTCATCGGATGCGGGAAGTGTTTCGTAGTAGTTTGTCCGGTCAACCCAGGTCGTGCCGTTGTAGTCGGCACCACGTTCCTGCAGGTCGCGGTCCGGTTGAGGATGCTTGGCCGTCGGCTTGAACAGCATGTGTTCGAGTAAGTGAGCCATCCCTGCTTCGCCGTATCCTTCATGGCGTGATCCAACCAGAATCGTCATGTTGACGGTCAGTTTGGGTTTTGACGGTTCGGTGAACAGGACCAGTTTCAAACCATTGGGAAACTGGTACTCAGTAAATCCCTCGACGCTCCCGATTTTCACGGGGGCTGGCAGATCCGCTGCTGTTGTGATCGCCCCGAACATCAACGTCAACGAAAGACACGTCATCCACTGCAAGTATCTCACCCCAGACTCCTTTCTCAGCATGCTCCAATTCTGCCTGACTCCGGCCCATAAAGGATATCCGCGCACAGTGTCGCTGGCGAGAGATCGCCGGAGATTGGTGACAGGCTGCTCGCTATCGGATAGTCTCCCCATTCGCGGAGACTGTGTTGTGACTCCGCAGGCATGTAGCTCGCCACTGCGGAATGATTAATGACAGCGCCTCACATTCCGAAGCAGACCGAAACTGGACTGGATATTCCGCTTCGAAGAATCAGCGACGATGGGTCCCTCGCACGCTGGATCTCTCCCGTCCTGGTCGTGGTTGCACTGGTGATTCTGCTGATGTTTCGGGGCCCCGATGCTTCAGGCCAGATCCCTCTCACCGTTCGCTGGTTGCTGGCAGCAGTGCTGGCGATCACAGCTTGGACCTGTCCGTCCCGATTTACGATTGCCGTGAGCCTGGTGGCTATCCTCACCTGGTCATGGATTGAAATTGGTGCCGGGGGTTGGCACGACGTACTGCCAGGTCATCTCGTCCGATTGTTTGTCTCGATGGTGATGATCACATGGGTGATTCGAGCACGAGAACAACTCGCCACGGCACAAAAACTGGCACGCATTGACAATTTGACAGGATTACCCAATCGCCAGGCGCTGATCGAAGCGATCGAACGGGAACTGAGCCGCGCGAAGCGGTTTGGTCGGCCGTTTTCTCTCGCGATGCTGGATTGTGATGGATTCAAGCAACTGAACGATCAGAGAGGACACCTTGCAGGTGATGATGCACTCGTCCTTGTGGGCGAGTCGCTGCGGCAGAACGTTCGACCGTTCGACTGTGCCGGACGCTGGGGAGGTGACGAATTTCTGATTGTGCTCTCGGAAGTAGACTATGACGATGCCCAGATGATCGCAGAGCGACTGCGAGCGTCCGTGCGCCACTTTGTCGAGCGGGGACTTCCGTCGTTGACATTCAGTCTGGGGGTCCTGATCGTCCGCCAGCCCGAGATGGGATGGCAGGAATGCGTTCGACAAGCCGATCAGGCGATGTACGAGGCAAAACGGGCAGGCCGGGATCAAACACGGTTTGTGATTGCTCCCGCCGACTACCAGACCTCCCAATCAGACTCGACATCCGATCGTCAGCAGGACATTGGCCCATAGCGCCTGGTCGGCTGTTTGAATCGTCAGGACATGATCACGCGACGCAACAGCTTCGTAGAAGTCCCATTTGCTGATCGGCTTCATTTCGACATTCGAACCAGCGGCCGCGATAATCTTCCGGTAATCATCCCAGGCCGGAGGATCACCCTGAAGGGCATAAGGGTCGTCAGACGGAATTCCCATCGTGTTGATTTCATCGACGGGAATCGCGGTCAAAAGCGTTTCCAGGACTTGTGAGACGGTGACAATCCCAGGGGCCAGATTCAGGCTGACCAATGTCGCATTCGGGCCCAATGTTGTTGATGCGGGATAGTTCCCGTCAGCGATCAAGACCTTGGCGTGGTGTCCTGCTCGAGCAAGGATGGCCGAAATTTCGGGGTGAATCAGACGATGTTTGAGCATTTGAAAAGTCCTACACCGTTTCTTTTCGACGTGCCCGCAGTGACCCGACACGATAAGCATCGGCCATCGCCAATGGGATTTCGGCTTCCGCCAGCACGACCTTGGCCTGGTTCTCAACCGTCAGAGCTTTCATTTCCTGCTCTGCTGCGACGGCACGTGCTCGCCGTTCTTCCGCTTTGGCTCGAGCGATGCGCATGTCGGCTTCGGCCTGATCCGCCTGCAGTCGGGCTCCAATGTTATCGCCAACGTCGATATCGGCGATGTCGATGGAAACAATTTCGTAGGCGGTCTGCGAATCCAGACCCTTATTCAGCACGGTCTTCGCGATCAGCATTGGATTCATCAGAACTTCATTGTGAGTTTCGCACGAACCAATGGCCGAAACGATCCCTTCGCCGACGCGGGCGACGATCGTGTCTTCCGTGGCGCCACCGATCAATTGAGCCAGGTTCGTTCGCACGGTCACACGGGCTCGGGCTTTCAATTGAATACCATTCTTGGCGACACCATCCAGCGTGTTACGTCCAAATGACTTTGGATCAGGGCAGTCGATCACGCGAGGGTCGACGCTCGTCTGCACAGCTTCCAGCACATTTCGTCCAGCCAGATCGATTGCAGAAGCGGTATTCCAGTCGAGAGTGATCTTGGCTCGATGAGTAATAATGAGCGCACGAACAACATTTCGAATGTTGCCGCCCGCCAGATAGTGTGCTTCGAGACGATCCGTGCTGACTTCGCGAAGTCCCGCCTGAACCGCCATAATTTTGGCGTCGACGATGGCGGTCGGATTAATTTTGCGCAGCGACATGAACAGCAGTGAAAACGGACTGATGCGAGCACGTGTCACAAACGCCCGCAGCCACAGTTTGAAGTATGCGGCAAATACTGCAATGAAGCCTACGGCTAGTAAGGCGCCGAAACCAACCGCAATGATGAATGCGATCTTGAGAAAATCGTCCATCGAAACACTCCGTATAGCAGACGTGAACCCCGGATCGGGATGCATCGGAACGCAGGATATTCTAAGCATCTACTTCGCGCCGGTCGAGCCAACAGGCCATTTCCGATCGGCTCAAGCCGGTATAACCGTGACGTTGCTGCACATTCCCTCGGGACAGAGATCTGTTCTAACGCGCATTTCTGCAGCCTCCGCGATACTATTTTCAATCCGAGTCCTGAAATACAGATCGCTTGCATTCCATCAAATCCATTCCATGATCTCGGTAAACGAATTGACTCGTCATTTTCGTTCGAACGGGCGAACCATCGTCGCCGTCGACGGATTGTCGTTTCAAGTCAAGTCGGGCGAGGTTTATGGACTGCTCGGCCCAAATGGAGCTGGCAAGACAACGACTCTCAGAATGATCCTGGGATTATTGGCACCCACGAGCGGGGATGCTGAAGTCAATGGATTTCGTGCAACATCGCAGCCCGATGAAGTGAAGCGACGCATT
Source organism: uncultured Schlesneria sp. (assembly GCA_903911795.1). Taxonomy (GTDB): domain Bacteria; phylum Planctomycetota; class Planctomycetia; order Planctomycetales; family Planctomycetaceae; genus Schlesneria. The sequence continues at coordinate 23,244 of CAIWEX010000329.1, read as the reverse complement.
GGACTGGTTTCTGCCAGTTCCGGACTCTATCAGTGGTTGACGCCACGAGAGATGTTAATGTTTTTTGCCGATCTGTTCGGCGTCTCTCCCCTCCGAGCCCGGAGTCGGCTCGATGAAATGGTCGCGCTGTTTGATTTGGGCGAGTTTATCGATCAGCGATGTGCGACCCTGAGTACCGGGCAGAAGCAGCGAGTCACGTTGGCTCGGGCGTTGATGCATGATCCCCCCGTGATGCTTCTCGACGAACCGACACGGGGACTGGATGTGGTAGGAACGCACGTCGTGTTCCAGTACATCGACAAGCTGCGAAGCCTGGGAAAGGCAGTCGTCGTTTCAACACATCGGCTGGACGAGGCATCGCATGTCTGTGATCGCATGGGACTCCTGCACCATGGACGCCTCTGGCACGAAGGAACATTTGCCGAACTTCAGCAGGTGACCGGCTGCTCGAATCTGTTCGACATGTTTCTGAAGTTACTCGGACAGAAGCCAGAATCGTCCGCATCAGGCGCGGAGGTCATCGATGCCCCTTAACGTTGAGATGCCTGAGCCGATTGAAAAATCGTATTGGCATTCACCGCGCTGGTGGCGGCTGGCACTGAAGGAACTGCGTGAGATCCTGCGCGATCGCCGGACAATTATCACGCTGGTTGCAATGCCTCTGTTGATCTACCCACTGCTTGGCGTGACACTGCAGAAACTGCTGATGGCGCAACTCACGTCAAAGTCAAAGGTCGAGTATCGGCTGGCATTCCAGTCACATGACGATCAGCGTCTGTTTCGCCAGTATTTTGGCCAAGGGCACGTGATCGTTGCTCAACGGACACCATACGAAGCAAGCAACAGAACTGAGCCACTGGGGACGACGGAAGATCCATTTCTGGAATTCGTCGGACCTGATCAGGAAACGGGGAATGTGGATGTCGGAACGATGATTTCATCGGGCGAGGCCGATATTGGGATCATATTTGCCTCGAACGCACAGCGACAGTCTGTGCAGATGGAGATCCTTTATCGCTCATCCTCGCCATTCAGTTGTGATGCGAGGCGATTTGTCGAGGAACGTTTCCGAGCGATTAACGAAGAGTTTGCTCGTAAAGAACTGGCCAGGGTAAAGCCAGGTCGATTGCTGCCTTTCGAGATACATGCGGAATCATTGACGCGATCCGGGAAGGATCATGGACCGACGTTTTCACTGGCAACGCTCGTCCCATTGATCTTAATCCTGATGACTGTGACCGGCGCAGTCTATCCTGCGATCGATCTGACGGCTGGAGAACGAGAACGAGGGACACTGGAAGCACTTGTTTCGTCGCCTGTCCCTCGGCACGAATTGTTGTTCGCCAAGTACATTGCCGTGGTGTCGGTTGCTGTGTTGACGGCACTGGCGAATCTGTTGTCGATGATTGCCACCGCATATGCGAGTGGCCTGGAAGGATTGCTGTTTGGATCGAGCGGACTTTCCCTGCGACTTGTTGCATCAACACTGGGACTGTTGCTGATCTTCGCCGCTTTCTTTTCCGCGGTAATTCTGGTTCTGACCAGCTTTGCCCGCAGCTTCAAAGAGGCTCAAGCCTATCTGATCCCCGTGATGCTGGTGTCGCTGGCCCCCGGTGTGATTTGCCTGCTGCCTGGGATTGAATTCAATGGCTGGCTGTCGGTGATTCCGCTGGCCAACATCGTACTGCTGGCTCGCGACGTGTTCGACAATCGTGTGATACCAATCTGGGCTTTGGCGACTCTACTTTCGACCGTTTTGTATTCCGCCGTGGCTTTGTCGGCGGCAGCCCGAATCTTTGGAACAGATGCTGTTCTGTATGGCAGCGATGGAAGCTGGCTCGATCTGCTGCGACGCCCCGAATCATCGCGACAACAGGCAAGCCTGACCCAGGCCACGCTTGGACTGGCAATCCTGTTCCCCGCATTTCTGATCCTGGGAGGGATGACCTCGCGGATGACAGACGTTTCGATTGGCTACCGACTCGGGATCAATGCGGGTCTCACGATCCTGTTGTTTGCCGGACTTCCAATCGTGCTGGCGGCAATTTCTGCAGTGAACTTCCGCAGTGGATTCTCATTGGGCGGCGCTTCGCCACTGTCGTTCGTGGCTGCGGGAATGCTGGGTTTGTCGCTATGGCCATTCGCTTATGAACTGGTCCTGCTGCAGACTCCTGACCGGCTGAGTGAATTCGTAAAACTCTTCGAATCGTTCAAGACACAACTCGATGCAGTTCCACTCGCCTGGAAGTTGATTTCATTGGCCCTGGTCCCCGCGATCTGTGAAGAGTTGTTTTTCCGGGGCTACCTGCAGACGGCGTTTCGCGCAGAAATGTCGACGCCTTGGGCCGTGGGTTTGTCGAGTTTGCTGTTCGGGCTGTTTCACGTCATTGTGAGGGACGCTCTGTTTTTCGAACGGTTTGCCCCGACCTGTTTCCTCGGCTTGATACTTGGCCTGGTCTGCGTGAAGACAGGCAGTCTCTGGCCCGGAATGCTGTTGCACAGCCTGCACAATGGATTACTGCTGACAATTTCCAGCTACACCGCACAACTCAAGGCGATGGGAATTGGAAACACCGAACAGCAACATCTGCCGACGCTCTGGCTGGTCGTCGCGGGGACCGTGGCGAGCATCGCGGGTGGTTTGCTGGTCCGGCAGCGAAGTCGAACCACTGAAACAAAAAATCTGGCACTCTAAAAAATCAGCGGTCAGTATTTGACTGACCGCTGATGGACTGATTGCAGATCGCAAACGGCTACTTCTCGACGCCTGCGTCTTTGAGAGCCTTTGCCTGCTGCTCTTTCGATACGGCAGGATTGGGTGTGGCATCGCCCGGAAGTTCTCCGCGGATCCAGCGGATTGCTGCTTCAGTTGAATCGAGGAATCGTTTGTCATTCCACGTCGATTCGTTGTGCCCGAGGTTGTTAAAGAAGATCTTGCCATCGCCCCAGCTTCGACACCAGGCAACCGGAACATGTTCGGCATGCAGGCCCGTACCTCGTTTTTCCCCCTTGGTGGGGCATTTGGCAATATTCAAGCTCATCAGGACATGAACATTTTCTGGAACCCAGTGGTCGTACCAGTAGATTTCGTCCTTGATCTGGAACTCTTCGCCAAACGCCTTCATCGCGGGATGTTGTGTGTCATGAACACTGATCGTGACCAGTTCCCCGGCATTCCATGGATGTCCCTTGAACGTTCCACCGGCGAGATCCCAGTACCATTTATGGGCGGGATTATTGGTCCGATACGTATCAGCGGCGGAATGAAATCCGATCCAACCATGGCCCTTTTGCTTTAGCCATTCGTTCATGAAATAGTCACGTGCTTCATCCGTGATGTCGAGTTCGCCTGTCGTATAGAACATCACGATGTCGTAGTTCTTCAGGTTTTCCTTGGTGAAATCTGCCTTGGAATCCTGAGTACAGTGAATTTCAAACAGGCCGGTCTTCTGGCCGAGTTGGGTCATTGCCACTTCCGAAACGGCCAGATCCCGCTTGTCGCGATTCACCGAACCGTGTTTGAATCCCTTGCTCTGTGTCAGAAACAGAACTTTCGATTTGTCTGCCGCTGCGGCGGCACCGGAAATCATCAGGCAGCCCACAATGGCTACGACCAATTGACGAGAAAGCTTCACAGTCAGATGCTCCTGGAGAATGTTGCCTGGCCTTTGCGCTTCCGGGCGACGTCAACACCGGGCGCAGCGGGGCAGCATACGACGAACGCAAGGATTCTCGCAAGCGGGTGACCTGCGCCGGAATGCCATTCACAGAACGACGGAGCGTATACTTTGCTTTGTGGGCCAGAATATACCGCCGCAGAATCAGAATAGAATCACGACCTACTACGGGCGTTTGCCAACCGTAGTCATTGGATCGGTCTTGTTTTCTGCCGACGTTTTTTCAGTTGCCGTTTTTTCCGTCGCGTTCTTTTCAGCAGGGGCCGCACCGCCTGCTGGCTGTGGTCCCACAGAAGCTTCCAAAGCCTGGATCTGCTGGACGGTCAATCGCTGCCCATGCAGAGTCGAAACGACCATTGGAAGGACGAGGTCATAGATCGGCTTGGCGGCACCTTGTGCGCTATTCAAGAGCCCCGCCTTTGACTTCTTGTCAGCCATAAAATCATTGGCATCCAATTGCTGGAAGGCGAGATAAACGCGGATAAACTCGCCCTTCCAACGTGGGTCATCCTTCTGCTGCGGCGGTGCCTGTTGTGCAGCTTTTGCTAACTGTAAGGCAAACCCTCCAACAGCCTGTGTGATGTCGCCGGTCTTAACAACCGGTGGGAGAGGAATTCGGCCAAGAGATTTGGCTGCCTCGGCACGAACGAGATACGGCCGACCGACGTCCTTCAAGACCCCCACGAGAGCGTTGACGACAAACGGTTTGCCTGCCTGGTCGACATTGACGTCAACGACAGACATCGCACCTGCCAGACGCATCTGATACCAAGGGTGAGTTCCTGCTCTTTGCAATTCTCCTGCAAGTGCCTGTCCAACGGTCATACGCAACGGGAAGATTGGATTGCCAAGCTTCATCAGTCGCACGATGCCATTGACGGCACAGACTTTCACAGCATCGGGTTGTTCAGGATTGGTAATGACCTTCACCAGGGATTCCAGCGAAGGTGCATAGGCTTCAAGCTTCAACGAAAGCTTCGAGTTTTCTTCCGTCAGGTTGAGTTCCCCGAGGATTAGCACCAGATGGAGTCGGACGTAGTAATCTTGAGTCGTCAGGAGCGGGTCGATCAAGGCAACCAATTCCTGCATCAACAGTTGCCTGAAGGTTTTGACTTGCGGACCTGTCAGGCTTGGCGTGCTCGCAGCGTTGACCAAATCTTTCGTGACCAGATCATGCAAAGTCGAAAGTTGTGGCCGGTTCTCCCTCAGGCACATCATCGCAATGCGGTACTTCAGCCCCATGCGCAACAGCGCTTTGTCTGCGTCAGTCGAGGTGGCGTTTCTCAAAACGTTCGAATACTTGCTCAGATCCTTACTGATCTTTTTCAACTCGTCAGCAGAAACAAAGGGTTGCCCTTCGTCCATCAACGGGCTTTTCGCGGGCGGGAGCGTGAAACCGGGAGGGAAATTGACAGGATCAATTTTCAGTTCCTGAACTGGCCCCTTAGGTCCATTCGGATCTGCTTGACCTGGAATTCGAACGGGGTTTGCTCCTGGCCCCATACCAGGTCCCATCCCAGGACGCATTCCTGGACCACTGTTGGGAGGAGCTTGAGTATGCTGGGCAAAAGCGCCCCGGTCCGGAGATGCTCCTCCGTTGATGAATGCGGCAGCGATCGCCAGCACAATCAACGAATTGGCATTCCGGTAGTTTGGCAACGAGGTCACGTTCAAGTCTCGCACGGGGCCATCCCTTGGTGATCACGAAACCGTATCGTGGTGAAATCGAAAATCTGCCGCGTACGAAGAGACTACCCCTTCATCAACCGCTCAGATTCTACGAATCCCCCAGACACACTACCTGCGAAAACAGAGTTTTGCCACTGCACATCGCCGATTCATCTTCGGTTCTACCACGTCGATTCGACCTGCAACGGAACACTCGGACATTCGAACCTGAGGTGGATCGCGATCGCAACGATTACAACGAATAGAACGACAAGTTGTGAACGATACGGAACACGAATTGGATCGACAACCGAACTGAACAGTGAAGAGGTGAAAAATGAAGGAAGAACCCTTCACAAGGATCGGCGAACACCAGAGTGAATGAAGATTTGAAATGCGAATTCAGGCTAGCACTCACGGATACGTCGTGTCAAGCACCGTTTCGCAGCAATCTACCGATGATTCCGGCTGCGCTGTCGAACGTCAATGACTCAACTGGCAGTCGCGGGAACTTCCAGTTGTGAAAAAAATGCCGTCAGACGGCGATCATACTCGGCCGCTGCAACGGTTCGAGCCTTATTGTGCTTGGCACTGGGAACGGTCCAGATTTGAGCGGATGGCGAATGGATCTGACGAGCCAGTTCACGTGCTACGTCAGGATGGACATAGTTGTCGCGCTCACCGGTAACAAGCAAGACTGCACGGTCGCGAAGTCGCGGCAACCAGCGTTCCAGGACAACATACGGCCGATGACGCAAGATCCGACTCGTCCAGCGAACCAGAATCGTCGTAATCTTGTAGTGCCAGCGTGGGATCAGGTCGCTCGCCCATGTGGGCAAGTAAATCTTCGACCAGTGCAACATAAAGTAGAGCATCAACGAGTCTGTTGAGTAGGCACCTTCGCAACAAACGGCCCTGACGTTCGGTGACTCGGCAGCGGCAATTAATGCCAGGGATGAACCGCGGCTGATTCCCATCAGTCCCAGTGGCAAGCCTTGTAAGTCAGGGCGTCCAGCAATGTAGTTCAACGCCGCGCGAACATCTTCCACCTCGTACATTGTCGGCCAGTGGTTTGGCGTATAGCCGGGCAGATTATCACTCTCTCCCTGTCCGCGGAAATCGAACGAAAGGACGTCAAATCCGTCGTCGATCAAACCACGGCAATACGACATCGCCGACCAATGTGTTCCGTCTGTTTCCGGGCAAAAAAGGATCAATCCTTTGGGGGTACGGTCAGGAAGGTGATAAAGGCTGCCACGAAGCGTCAGTCCATGGCTCGTCGTGAATTCAATCGGTTCCGCCATGGGGTCGGGCGGAAATGTGTTCACACGGAACGGAGGCTTGGTTTCGAATATGCGTAGAACGATTGCGACGTAGTAGACGCGCACGGCAAGATCAAATGCCAGTAGGACTACGATGATCGCAAGCAGCCACGTCACTCAAGACCTCCTGAAGAACCAATCCATTTCTGCGTCGTTGTGCAGACCAATTCACGCAAATTTATCTGCAAAAACATCAGGCAACATACTCAGAGAAGATCAACGAAACATTCTGGCCACCGAACCCGAAGCTGTTTGACAATGCCCGATGGACCCGCAAATTGCGAGCGGCATTGGGAATGTAGTCCAAGTCGCACTCAGGGTCGGGCGTCTGATAGTTGATTGTCGGCGGGACGACACCATCACGAATGCTCAGCAAACATGTGATCGCTTCGACGCTTCCGGCAGCGGCAATCAAGTGCCCCATCATGCTTTTGATGCTGGAAACCGGTGTTTTGTAGGCAGCGTCACCAAACGTCTGGCGAATGGCGGACGTTTCGACTTTATCGTTGACTTCAGTGCTGGTCCCGTGTGCATTGATGTACTGGATATCTTCGGGGTTCACTCCGGCATCGCGCATTGCCATCCGGATACAGGCAACCGCGCCACGTCCTTCTGGATGGATATCCGTAATTCGGTAGGCATCGGCGGTCGAACCATATCCGACGATTTCACCGTAGATACGTGCCCCGCGCTTGCGGGCATGTTCCAGTTCTTCCAGAACAACCATTCCCGCACCTTCACCCAGGACGAAGCCATCGCGGTCTCGATCGAAAGGACGCGAGGCCCCCTGAGGATCTTCGTTGTGCGTGGAAAGAGCTGTCAGCAAATTGAATCCCGTCACACCGAATGGGTGAATCATGCTGTGCGCGCCACCCGAAAGCATCGCGTCAGCGTCGCCACGGCGAATGATTTCAGTCGCTTCACCAATCGCCTGGCTAGAAGCAGCGCAAGCGGTTAGACAGTTCAGGTTTGGTCCCTGGGCATCAAACAAACCTGCCAGGTGACCAGCGGGCATGTTCGGTTCTTGCTCGAGTTCTGTCTGGGCGTGCAAACGCTGCAGACCTGCGCGGGTGAACAGTTCCAGATCGACTTGACCATCTCGCTGTGACTGGGCAATCAGTCCCATCACCAGATGGAAATCCTGCTGGCCTTCACCAGCACCCAGATAGACCCCGAACTGCGCCGGGTCCATCTTCGATTCCAGCAGGCCGGAATCATCGATCGCCTGCTTGGCTGCACCAACGGCAAAACGAATGTTCCGACCAGAAAACTCAAATCGTTTCGCGTCGTCGACGTACTTGCTCAGATCGAACCCGCGGACTTCAGCGGCGAATTTCGTGGGAAAATGCGAAGCATCAAAGTGAGTAATCGCACCGATCCCGCTCTTGCCTTCCTGCAACGACTTCCACATCTCTTCGACGGTGTTGCCGATTGGAGTAATTGCTCCCATACCTGTGACAACGACTCGACGTCTCATGGCGAATTCCTCTTCAACTGCTGCGGATGACTCTACGCGACCATCCCGGCCACGCGCGAAACCCATGCGGACATTGATTGGCAATCCCACGGATCACCTTTCCCGCCGGAATCATTCCGCGGAACCATCTCCCGCTTTCCCGACATCGAGAACCCCGCGGAGCATGGAAAATACGAAGTTCTTTTGATCGATCGTCCCGCCACCACCCGCGGCTTCGTCGACGTGAGCAAAGACAATCTCGCCCTCGGCCACTAATCGTTGTCCAACGTGAGCCTGAACTTCAACCATCCCACCCTCATCACGGGCTTCGATCAGCTTGGCCGTGTACACAAGTGTATCACCGGGACACGCCCAACTATGAAAGGTCATTCGAGGGACCTTGGCCAAAATGACGATGTGGGCGAACTGCTTCTGTTCACCCAACAGGATTCCGCCCGTTTGAGCCATTCCTTCGAGCATCAATGAAGCGGGCATGACTGGAAACCCCGGCATGTGGTCATGCAGATGGTCTTCAGACAACGTCACGTTTTTAATCGCCGTGGCGTGTGACCCGCTTTTGAACTCGGTAAACCGATCGATCCAGAACCAACGCATTCAAAGCCCTCACGAAACCGCGACCGCGTCCGGTCGCGACAAATCCTGTCGGGCTGTGATCAGGCCGCCAGCTTCGAAGCCAGGAAATTGACAACCATGTTCACGGTGAACAGGTCTTCGACGTTTTCGACCCGCGGATCCTTAGCGAGGGCATCCAGCGTGTCCTTGTCGGCGTGCGGCAAACGGGTGCGCAGTTCGTCCAGGCCCTTGGCAGTCACCCGACCGTTTTCGGCAAACCCGGAATCGGCAGTAAACAGACTTTCCGGAAACAATTCGTTCCGAGGAATCTTGATGCCAAAATTCTTTTCCAGGCGGAAAACGATGTCCAGAAAATCGATCGATTCGGCACCCAGATCTGCCTTCAGACGGGAGGTTGCAGTGACCTCATCCTCGTCCAGACCGAGCGCATCGACCAGTGTTGACTGAACTTTTTCAAAAATTTCGTCGCGTGAAGGCATCCAAGATTCTCCTGCGGTCAAGCGTGCGAGACAAACCTGTCCCGCATACCGATCCGCGAAATGGCCCCAAAACTGAAGATTGATCGCCGGGGCAACGCACGCATCAATCAAACTCGAAAATATATTCAGGTCTAAACACCCAGGCAGAAAAGGTTAACCCATTCCACCAAGCGTCAGCCCACCATCCACTTTCAAAATCTGCCCGGTGATGTAACTGGCCTGTTCACTCACGAAAAACAGGACTGCGTTCGCAATATCATCGGGTTTTCCCAGCCGCCTCACTGGAATCGAATTCTTGATCTTATCGCCCGCCGCATTCACAACTGCCACTGTCATATCGGTTTCGATAAACCCCGGCGCAACGCAGTTGACGGTAATTCCACGCTTGGCGTATTCCGTCGCCATGCAGCGGGAAAAACCTTCAATTCCAGCTTTGCTCGCCGCATAGTTTGCCTGACCGGGATTCGAAAAATCGGCCGAAACGCTGGACATATTGACAATTCGACCATATCGAGCCGACATCATCGGGCGAACAACAGCCTGACAAAAGTTGAAAACACTTGTCAGATTTGTGTCAATCACCTGCTGCCAATCGTCGCTACTCATCGCCAGAATCGGTTTATCTCGAATGATACCCGCATTGTTCACGAGAATATCGATCTTTTCCCATTTCGCCAGAACTTGTTCGACGATCGCGTCTGCTTCGGCCTTTTTGCTCACATCTGCTTGCAGCGCCAAGACTTCGTGTCCCAGTGCGGCCTGTTCCGCAGCCAGCTTTTCGGCTGCTTCTTTATTGGATTGATAGACGAAAGCCACTTTGGCACCTGCTTCTGCAAGGCTGCAGACGATCGCTCGTCCGATTCCGCGGCTTCCCCCTGTTACCAATGCTATCCGTCCGGAAAGATTCATCAAAATCGACATCCTTTTGCGCCCGTGAGCGATACGACGCTTCTCAACTTTACGAAAACGTGAACTTAGTCGCCTGCCATCTTAGGCAGGTGGAGTCCAAATCTGCTGGAATATGTTTCGGTAACTTTCAGTTCGGGCGGAATCCGACGCCGCTAACTCTGGATTTCGGTCCGCCAAATTCAATGCCTCCAGACAAAGTCTGGCGGAAACTGCTGAATTCCCGTTGACAGTGCCGGTTCCGTTGAATTCCCAAAGTGCACCGTCTTGCTTCCGTACTGTCAAATCCACCTTGAGCGTGTTTCCGGGAGAGACGAAGTTGTTGAATCGAATTGCTCGAACCTCTTTCAACAGCACAGCGCTGTGAGCGAAATTCTCGGAATACCGAACCAACCACCCCCCCGCCTGGACCAGAGTTTCCAGCATCAACACGCCTGGCATTACTGGAAAACCCGGAAAATGATCCGCGAGATACTCTTCGGCAAGCGTCAGGTTCTTGACCGCCGAGATCGATTTGTGCGGCACAAGTTCCGTAATCCGATCAATCAACAGAAAACGCATGCAGATGGTCCAACTGTGACAACACTCTTTTATTTGCCGGAAACGGCGAACCGTGACATTCTATTGGTCAAGGCAGGCCCCTACAACTGAGAAGTCCCCAGATCGCGTAATGGTTTTGATCAGTCAAAATCATTACGTAACGTGGGGTTCAGATCAATATTGGCTTGTTTGACTAGCTAGTGCTGGAACTTGTCCCGCGTCTTCGACAATCGGCAATTGCGTCGTCTGAAAGCACTCTTTTCCGCGGCAGGCATCTGGTCAACGCCCTGTGGAAGCCAAGGCAGACGCCTTCGGAAATCTCAAGACGTAAAAAACTCGACGAGGCATTGCCTCGTCGAGTCTCAATTCGTTCAACTTCAGTGAGGTCGAATTACTCGACATCATCCGGTGTTGGAACCAGTCCTGCTTTTTCGGCGTTCGGGGTTTCGACTGTCGGATTGGGTACGTCGTCCGTTGATCGAGTCGCCGGTTCGGCCGAGTTCTTGGAGAGGCGGGTCGCGGTTCGTTGATCGAGAATCAAGCGAGCAGCGTTGCGCAGTTCGTCGTCATTGAGGCGGCGAAGGTTGCCGAGTTCCACGAGCGGCTTCATCATTCGCGAAACTTTGGTCAGGGTACTTTCCATCAGGCTGATTTCCATCAGGCTGCGATGCATTTCGCTCAGGACCTGTGTTTGTGAGACGAATTCATCCTGGAATCCGCTCAGGACTTCCAACGTTTGGATCGCGTCCGCGACATTCCGGGTCTGACCCAGCAGATGTTGTTGAAGGCTCAGCAAGCCATCCAGATTCTGACGTGACGTCGTCACCTTCAGGTCGTTCTGGTCGAGCTTCTTGTTCAGCGCGATTAATTCGTCCGCTCGTTCACTGGCGATGGCAACCGACTGTCCACCTTCCGCGAGGCGTCGTTCCAGCGAAACCAACTGGTCCGAAACCGATTGAGCGATTTCCAGGTCTTCCGCAGCCTTCGTCAGACCAGTCTTCAAAGTGCCGAGGTCTTCCAGGCTCTTCTTTGCCTGGGCCATTCCTTCATTCTGCTGGCGCAACTGCGCGGCCACCTGGGTCAACTCGGTCAATGCCAGACGAGTCTGTTCCAAATCCTTCGCCTGCTGGCGAATTTCGTTCTTCATCGCCACGATTTCAGTGAGCGTTGTCGCAGCCGCCTTGTTGGATTCGATTTGAGCTGCGAGGACGTCTTGCAGGGACTTCATCTGTTCAAATGAAGTCGTCGCCTGTTCGGAAACCGGCTTTTGATCGATCAGAGCGGACTGCAACTTTGCTGTCATTTCCAGCGATTTCGTTGCTTCGCCATTTCGGCTCGATTCTTCGAGCAGTTCGCTTCGCAATTCGCGAATACTCTGCAGAGCAGTCCGAGCTTCCGCGATCTGCCCTTGTTGAGCCTTCAGGCTGGAAAGCAGGCTGTTTGCTTGCCAGACTTCGTCACGAGCACCGACCAGATCCTGCATCCGTTGTTCAACCTGAGCCAGGTCAATTTGCATCCGCTCGATTTCTCGAGCCATCGGGCGGGCCATCAGGAAATGAAGCCCGACAAAACCGAGTGTGATCCCTGCAATGAGCATCAACCACGATTGTTTCTGTTGTTCTGCCAATTGATTTTCGATTGATCGCATTTTCGCACCTTCTGATGTGTACACGATTGCTCCTTCCGATCCGCGAATTCGGGAAGTCAAAGTCACGCGGGTCGTCCTGGACCGGATTCTGCATCCTGGGCATCGGTTGCAACTTCATTTCGGGTATGAAGTTGTGTTCTGTGAATAAGCGGCCCGCCGACTGGAGGGTCGCAGGGGAGTCGCAGGTCAGGCCTTGCGGCCCCTTCTGCGGGAAGCGCTTGCCTCCCCGTCAAAGTTTCCTTACACGATTCAATATCGCCATTTTGACTCGGCAAGTTTTGCCGATTGGCATTCATTCTGTGTATTCGTCAGACTGTCGCTGTTAAACCGCGCGGGGGATAACGACTGGAACGGATGCAATCGAGGATTGGCAATGATTGAATTTGAAGTTCGAACTGCCCAGCCGCAAGACTGGGAAGTGATCGCTGATTTCAATAGTCGACTGGCAGCAGAAACCGAAGGGAAAACCTTACAGCCCGAAGTGATCTCTGCCGGGGTTCGAACTCTGCTAGGTGACTCACGCCACGGCTGCTACTTTGTCGCCAGCTTCGCAGAATCCGTGGTGGGGCAGATGATGTACACGCGTGAGTGGAGTGACTGGCGCAACGGTGAGATCTGGTGGCTGCAAAGTGTCTACGTTCTGCCAGAATATCGACATCGCGGCGTGTTCCGCGCACTTTATCAACATCTGGAAAACCTCGCCAAATCTTCACAAGACGTGATTGGTCTGCGTTTATACGTCGAGACGCATAACACGCGTGCTCAGCAGGCGTATCAGAAGCTGGGCTTTCGCGATGCCAGCTACACCGTCATGGAGCAGATTTTTCGAAACGATGTGTGAATCCATCGATGCAATGGCCATCCGCTCAAAACGGATTTCCGCGACGTCGAACTTCGTTTGAGTGGGTAGTCGCCGCGTATTTGTTCGGTTAACTTTTCAGTCATTGCCGCAAACTGGATGTCGGCACGTTCGTTTCGTTTACGGAGAAACCATGAACAAGCTCGTCTGCTGGACCGCCGTTTTCTTGATCGCTTCATCGACATCCCTGCTGGGACAGGAAAATGAACTGAAAAAGCTTCATGGACAGTGGGAAGTCACAGAGCTGGTCGAAGACGGAAAAGTCATTCCGCGGCAAGCGATTCCCGACTGGCTGCCATCAGGAGGACGACTGGACATCGCGGACAACGCGATCATGATTCATTCGACGGTCGACAATAAGAAGCATGTGCGGATTTTCTCGATCGATGCGACGCAATATCCGCACACAATTACGCTGACAGGTACGAACAAGGAAGAAATCCGCGGGATCTACAAGTTTGATGAAAGTCGGTTGATCGTCTGTTTGTCAGATCCATCCGACAAGTCTCCTGGAGAGTTTTCTGCCAAGGAAGGAACGAAGCGGATGTTACTGGTCCTGCAACCTGTGACTGCAGCAGGTAAAGCGACCACGAAGCCAGCACCGGACAAGGATCCGAAACCCGAAGAGGTCCCTGCCGCGGCAATTCTCACCGACGCCGACGTCACGAAACTGTCTGAGGGTGTCTGGAAGTACGATGACACGCAAGGATCACTGTTCATTCAAATGCGAAACAACGGCACCTTCAGCACGACACGTGAATTTCAGGAACTGCGACTGTTTCAGAAAGTCTTCGTCCAGACACCGGTGACGGCTGGCACCTGGAAAGTCGAGCGTGGAACCATCAAGTTTCACGTGAATTCCTCCATTCATCCTGACCGCGTCGGAAGTACCTTCGGATTCGCTGTTCGGTCGATCTCGGCCAAAGATCTGATTTTTGTGGACTATCTGGGCCGCGTCGGCCGTGCCAAAAAGATTCAATAAGGACGGGCACAACTCGTACTCGCGTCGTAATGTCTCAGGGTTGTCGCTGGCCATCCCGCCGGGGATGACTACACTATTAGCACCTCCGCGCGAAACGCCCAAGGCGGGCGAGCTGTTCGCGTGGCCGTTGGTTCCCGCCAGGAGTTCCCTCCGATGAAACTGCTTGCCACCTGCCTGTTTGCCGGACTCGCGTTCGCTTTGACCGCTGGTTCCCTTCCCGCTGCTGAAAAGGCCTCACCGGTGCTCAACAACAAAGTCAAAACGATCAAGGGTGAAGAAGTTGATCTGGCCAAGAAGTACCAGGGCAAGGTGCTGCTGGTCGTGAATGTCGCCAGCCGCTGCGGAGCCACCCCGCAATACACGCAACTCGAAGAGTTGAACGCCAAGTATAAGGATAAGGGTCTGGCCGTTCTCGGTTTCCCTTGTAATCAGTTCGGAGCCCAGGAACCTGGAACCGAAGACGACATCGTCAAGTTTTGCCAGTCGAAATACAACGTTTCGTTCGACATGTTTGCCAAGATTGACGTCAACGGTGATGAAGCGTCACCGGTCTACAAGGCGTTGACCTCCAAGTCGACAGATCCCAAGTTTGCAGGCGACATCAAGTGGAACTTCGAAAAGTTCCTGATTGGCCGCAACGGCGAAATCGTCGCTCGTTTTCCAACAGGAACCAAGCCGGACGCCCCCGAAGTCGTGAAGGCCATCGAAGCCGAGTTGGCCAAATCCAATAAGTAGTCACAGTGCTGCGTCACGGTTTCGATTTTTGGTTTGGTCCATCAGCGCTGGGTGCTTGCCAACGGTTAGAACCGGACGCTAGCGCGTTCCGGCGGATGGTCGAATCCAGAATGAAGTCGTGCCTCGAAGGGCGCGTTCACGTCTCGAGAAGACATTGAAAGCCAAATCGAGCCCGCCTTCTCCGAAGGTCGGGCTCTGATTCTGTCTGGAACGGGAAACTTGTGTCGATCAGTCTGCTGACGATTGTGTTTCTGCTCTCTGCGGGCTTCGCCAAAGTGATGGCGATGTTCGTCAACTGGGTCTGCGCCCAGAAGCTTGCCCGAAAGTACGTCGCTGCCGACAAGTCGCTCAACCTGCTACTGATTACGGCCTACCCGATTCTGTTGCTTTACGGTCTCGGCGGGAAGGAATGGCCGCCATCGATTGCACCAGTCTGGTGGATTCCAATTCTGATGGGTGCGATCGGATTCACGGCTCTGGTCGGTGCCACGATTCGACACTGGTCCTATCGGCCACCCCTCTGCGAAGTCTCGGTTGTCAGCCAAATCATCGACTTGCGAGCGACTGTCGATGGCGTCTGCTGGCAGGACCGCCTGGTTGGTTCGCGGTCTCGCATGCGCCGGGTCGCTCTACTTCCAGGAAACGAACAGTTCACGATCGAGGTGAGTACGAAAACTTATGCTCTTCCAAACCTTCCCTCATGCTGGGACGGAATAACACTTGTTCATCTGAGCGATTGCCATTTTCACTCGGGCGTGACTCGTGCTTACTTCGAAGCGGTTTGCGATCAGGCAGCGGCCTTGAACCCCGATTTGATGATATTCAGTGGAGATTTGCTCGACGACCAGCAAAGACTGGAATGGCTTCCCCAGACGTTGGGACGCCTGCGCGGAAAGCTTGGGCAGTTCTTTGTGCTCGGCAATCACGACTGGTATCTCGATCATGCTTCGACGCGTCAGGAATTCGTGCGTCTCGGTTGGACAGATCTCTGTCAACACCCCGTAACGATTGCCCACGCTGCACATCCCGATTCCACGCCTCTGGTTCTGTGTGGCGACGAGACTCCATGGATGGGAGCGAGCGCAGATCTTTCGGGAATACCCTTTGATGCTTTTCGCATTCTCATCAGTCATACCCCTGATAACATCCGTTGGGCTCGCGAGAACGATATTCGGCTGATGCTGGCTGGTCATACGCATGGCGGGCAGATTCAGCTTCCCATTCTCGGTCCCATCTATTCCCCCAGCCGTTTTGGATGCCGATTTGCATCCGGTGTTTTCTGGCTCGATCCAACGTTGATGTACGTATCACGCGGGATTAGCGGTAAAGAGCCGATCCGATACAACTGCCGCCCGGAAGTGACCCGGCTGGTGCTTCGTCAATCGGTGACGGATATCAATTGAAGTTCCCCAGAAACCCGCTTTCTCCAATCCTGATCACGAACGTGCAATCGGCTTGAGTTTTCGCCAAACCACACAAATCCCAAACGCGGCACCTGCTGCCAGCGATAGCATCGTTAACCAACTGATGATCCGAATTGTTGAGAATCCTGTACGGACCTGTTTCATCGCTTCCAGTACGCGACCGGCCTGAAATCGAACCTCGGGATCAACGTCGGACTTCTCGATTTGGAAAACGTCTCCTTGCACCGATGGGCATTCCGATGCGTGCCGTTCGAGCGCCGCCAGAGCGGCGACGCGAATTCCAGGGCTGGAGTCTTGAGTGGCATGGATCAATTTCTGAATCGTCGCCGTTTGCAGCGGACCGAATTCTGCCAGAGCTTTGGCCGCCAAAACGCGACTGGCAGGATTCGAGTGCTCGAAAAGCTCCACCCAGGTTCGTTCGGCATGGTGTAACTGCCGAACAGTACTCGTCCAAAGTGACCAGAAAACAGGCAGACGCCAGCGTCATAAGAACGGCCAGTCCCCATGGAAACAGCGTTACGGGTCTCAGTCGGTGCGGGACTTCGATCGCGGCATCGGACGGCATCTTCCCCAGATTCTGAAGTGACGCAACCCTGGTTTTTGCGATCGATTCCGGGAACAAGTCCGGCTCAACGGGGGGCGAGTGTCGCCCTGGTTGAAGGATCTCTTCCAGCCGCCAGCCGACTTCCGCTGCCGTGGCAGGTCGATGGTCTGCATCCTTGCTCATCAGTTCAAATATCAGTTGATCGAGCTTCAGCGGGCAGTTCAGAGCTTCGGCCATCGCATGCGGAATTGGTCCACTCAGATGTTGCTGAAGGATCGTTGCGGCATTCTCGCCTGCATAAGGAGTGTGGCCGGTCAACATTTCAAACAGGACGCACCCCATGGCATAGAGGTCGACGCGTCCCGTCAGCGACTTGCCGCGAATCTGTTCCGGGGCCATATATTGAATGGTCCCAACGGTCCGACCCGCCGCCGTGAGGCGGTTCGTCGTCACGATCGACGCCAGTCCAAAATCGCTTAACTTGAGCTGCCCCGATTTCGTCATCAGAAAATTGCCTGGTTTCACATCACGGTGAATCACCCCATGCTCGTGAGCGTATTGCAGGGCTTCACACATTTGCAGCGCATAATCGACAACGAATTCCCAGGCCAGCTTTCCTTTCCGGCCAAGATGATCCGCGAGCGTTCCTCCTTCGACCAATTCCATGGCATAAAAACGTTCGGCGCTTTCACACGTCCCTCCAAAACATCGAACGATGTGGGGATGGTGAAGTTGCTTCAGGACCTCGAGCTCACGTTCGAATCGTGCCAGCAAGACAGAATCGGCGGCAACGTCGGGTGGCAGCAGCTTGACTGCGACAATGCGGTCATTCCCCGTGTACCGGGCACGGTACACGACTCCCATTCCTCCCTCGCCAATTTTCTCGAGGAGTTCAAATGGCCAGATCCATCGTGGTTCCATGAGTCGCCTGCCAGATGGGAGCCGAGATTACTCGCGCAGGCAGCCTGCCTGCAGAACATGCTTACGATGGGAATTGCTGTGCGTGCTGGAAATTAGCCATGCAATGGAAACGCAATCTCCCTTGAGATTCTAACGTGTTCGCCAGAAAATCAATTGGCAGAAGATGACAAGACCGAGAACTCAATGGCTCGTAGCAGTGAATAGATCGAGCGAGTCTGACGACGCACCCACGCAGTGACTGGGCGCATTACAGCGAATCTGCACGAGCCGTCACGCTCCTCCTGTCGAGCCAAATACTTCCCTCGCCCGTAAACCGGTCGGCTCTTCGCGCAAACCGGTGCAACGTAGGCTCGTCGGCCAAAATCACTTCGGAGCGACAACTGGTTTATACCCTGGGGCGGCGATGAACTTGATCAACTCTTTGCCATCTTCGCCGTTCCAGATCCGAACTTCGCCGTCGTGACTGCCGCTTGCCACCTTTTTCGTTCCGGCGTGATACGTAACTGCGTAGACCCAATCATTGTGCGGGCCAAACTGCTTGACTTGCTGACCATTCGTCAGGTTGTGCTGGCGAGCCAGCTTGTCGGCACTCCCGGCGAACGACATTCCGTCGGGTGTCGTACGAATGCGGAAGACTTCTCCGCCAAATCCGATTTCCCGAACCTGCTTGGCGTCTGCGGCAGCCCAGACTCGAATGCGGTTATCGCGACCACTGGTGGCGACAGAACCGTCCGGCAGGAAGCCGACACCGAAGACCGGTTGACCGTGTCCGTTAAACGTGGACTGCGATTCCCCAGTTGTGCTGTCAAAAACCTTCGAAGTCTTATCGCGACTGGCGGTCGCGACTTTCTTCCCATCCGGGGACCACGCAACATCCATTACCCAGTCGGCATGATCTTCAATCAGCTTCTGCTGCTGGCGACTGGCGACGTCGAACAATCGGATCGAACGATCCGCCGCCGCCGCAGCAAGCCGAGTCCCATCTGGGCTGAAAGCAACGGCGAAGACTTCGTCGTCTGTTGTGAACAGGTCGGCGATCAAGGCTCCGTTTTCCACATTGAAGAACTTCACTTCCCCCAATTGGCCTGGGGTACCAGCGGCAACAGCGATCGTCTTGCCGTCGGCAGTGAACTCGATGTCGTGTGGACGTTCGGCCAGATTCGAAATACGTCGGATAAGCTGGCCATCGTTCGGATTCCACAACAGGATTTCGCGGTAACCAGACGAAGCGAGCAGATTTCCATCGGGACTGAAAGCGAGTGCCATGACCGGCACAGGGACTCGGTAGGATTCTGGCGGAGCTGGCTGAGTTGGCTTGGGAATGATGGTGATCAGCGTAGCGGCCGCACCGACTCCCGCGTCCAGCCTCGCTCCGGTTTCAATCCACTTCTTGATAACAGCAATTTGATCTTTGGTCAGCGGGTCGGCGTCCTTGGGCATGGAGTGATCTTCGATCATCGTCTGCAGCAGGGAATCACCCGGCTTTGCGGCCACGACCGAAGCACCGTTTTCGCCACCCTTCATCAGGTTGGCAAATGTTTCCATGTTCAATCGCCCCTTGGCAGTACGAGCGTTATGGCAGGCCAAACAGCGCTGAGAGAAGATCGGAGCGACAGACTTGGCAAACGAAACCAGCTTGCCTGCCTGAACCAGAGTCGCTTCGAGGTCCACTTGCTTCGAGATCGCTTCCTTGGTCAGGGCGGCGTACGCGGTTTCGGCATTCTGCAGTTCTGGCTGGAACGCAGTATTAGCCTGTTCGGCGGCAGTGATCTTGGCTGGCTGCTCAGCAATCAGCTTCTTGGAGTTGGCGATGGTCGCTTCAGTGGTCTGCACCGCTTTGGTAGCATCTTCGAGAGCTTTGACGGCGGCGGCCAGTTTATCGGCAGCAGCCTTCGCCTTATCTGCTTCAGCCTTTTCTGTATCTTTTCCCTTGGCATCTTCTGCCACTTTAGCAGCGGCGGCAGACTCACCTTCCAGCTTGGTCTTTTCGTCGGTCGCCTTCTTGGCCGTTTCCTGTAGCTTGGGCAGCTTGCCTTCGCCATCTTTTACTGCGGCTTCAGCTTTGTTCTGCTCAATCTTCAGCGTAGTAATGGCCGTCGACAGTTCCTTGGCCTTGGCTCGCGCAGCCACAACAGCCGGTTCACCTGCGACCTGTCGTCCCTTTGCTTCGTCGGCGGCCTTCTGCTGTTCAGCAATCTTCGGCTCAAGGTTCTCTTGAGCGAACGTGCTGCTCGCAGCAAGGCACAACAACCAACCAGCAAGGACAAATCGAGCGAGGCACTTCATGGTGCATTCCTAGGTCACGAGGCGAGCGGAACGCTGGCAGGCTGACAGATTCTTCTGCAAGGACTGCAAGCGATCAATTCACAAGGGCGGGAAAACCTGGCGGGCGGAGTGAACCGCATTCTGGCGAAGATCAGCTTCGCCCGATATGAGGGCGGTGTCAAGCAATGACCCGCGGACAAACGATTTTCCGGAAAAATCGTTGTTGTCCAAGTTTCTTGGAAAACCTTCCATCGCACAGCACCGGATCTGCTTGGGGCATGATCGTTTACATGTCCATGTTCAATGCCTGCATCATGGAAAGGCTGTAAACAGGTTGAAGAGGCATTCCGTGACTGAAGAATCTCAAACGAGTCTGCTGGCGAGTGAAGCCACGATTTCGTTGAGCAGATCGAGTGATGCCTGGGCTTCGGCCTTTGTAATCGTCAGCGGCGGGCTGACTCGCAGAACTTTCCCGGCCAAGGCACCCAGCAGATGAATACCGACGTCATTTCGGCCGAGATAGCAGGCTTCCACGATTCGAGCTGCGACCTCGCCAGCGGTTAATGGCCCCGCTGGGGAACACTCGAAACCGAAGACCATCCCTTCTCCACGGACATGATTGACCAGTCCCGTTTGCTTCAATCGATTCAGGCCACTCAAGAACACCGGTGTCAATTCGCGGACATTGTTCAGAACGCTGGTGGATTCAAATTCGTCCAGCGTCGCCAGCACCGCGGCACACGAAAGTGGATTCGCACTCCACGTGTCCGAGGCTTCGCCATACTTCATCACGCCGAAGGTATCGCCGCGTGAAGCGACTGCTGCGACAGGAACGCCATTTCCCAGGCCCTTCCCCAGCACGACCATGTCGGGTTCAACACCGTATTCTTCGAATGCGTACATCGCGCCGGTTCGGCCGAAATTAGCCTGAACTTCGTCGAAGATGAACAGCAGGTCATGTTCACGGCAGAACTGTTGCAGCATCTGGTGATACGTCGCTGTCGGATGATAACTGCCACCGCCGCCCAGATAGGGTTCGGTAATCAGGCAGGTCAGCTTGCGGCCAAATTGACGCCACACATCGTCCAGTTCAGCGCGATATCGAGCCAGATCGATTGCCGCTGGATCAAAGCCCGCATCGTTAATTTCTTCCATCGGAAAACTGATGAACTTCACACGTGGATCACGTTCGGCATCCTTTTCAGAACCCGTAACCGCATTGGCCAGGCCCTTCTTCCCATGGAAGCCGTACCGCGTCGCAATGATCATATCGCGAGTCCGGTCGCGAGCCAGACAGGCCCACAGTGCTTTCTGAATGGCTTCCGATCCCGACGCCGCCCAGACGATTGTGTCGATCCGGTCGCTTCCCTTCGCTCGCTTCAGGTTCGCAAGCAGGCGCTGCACGGCCAACGTTTCGATTTCAGTAATGCCGTTGTAAGCGGTCATCGTAATCGCAGGAACGTATTCATCGGCTGCCGACGGTGAACCGAACAGAGCCTCAGGAGTCCAATTCATGTACTGGGCGAAGTGCTGCATCCAGCGGCGCGGGTTATGCCCGAGGTTGGCAACGAGCACGCCCGACGAAAAGTCGAACAACTTGCGACCTTCGGGAGTCCAGTGATACACGCCAGCAGATTTGGCGAAGACCGCTTGAGACGGGGTGAACGTCCGCAGCGCCACTGGTTCACGCTCTGCAACGACCTGACGGACGGCATTCGATTTCGATTCACCGGGAAACTGAATGGCTTGAGTCATTGGAGTCTCGGACTGATAGAGGAAGGATCGCGAGGCGGGCCAGTGCGGTATCAGTGTAACGACATCGAATTCACAGAGAAACTGAACCCGCGTGGTTCGCGTTGGATAGGAGGAGACCTTCCGTAGGGCGTTTCGGCGGGGGCAGAAACCCCGCGTCGAATATTGGAGACCTTCGCAGAAGTCTCACACTGCTGCGTGACACGGATACCGTTATCCTCTATCGTAATCTTCGACACATTTGCTCGATATCGGTAGGAGGTGCTTATGTTTCGCCTGTTTGCGTTCTGTCTGTTGATGTCAGCGACAATCGTGGGTGCCGATGAACCCAACGCAGTGAAACTTGCTACTCCCGACGGCTGGTCGGGCGAGACGATTGCGCTTCCCCCCGGGTTTGCTCCCGACATGGCTCTGAAAGGCGCAGAACATATCCGGTTTGCACCCGGAATGATGAAGCCGACATCAGATTCGTTCTTCAGTTATGCATTCGTGTTTGAACTGCAGACGAAGCCCGAACTGACCGACGCGGTTGTCAAAGAGGAGTTTCTGAAATACTACCGAGGCCTGTGCAAAGCCGTTCTGAACGGGAAAGGCCCCGACGTCGATCTGTCGAAATTCACCATGGAATTGGAACGAGTGAAATCCGACGCGAAGCCAGGCGAAAAAACTGCGGATGTTCCCACGGTCTACACCGCAACGCTGGAATGGGTCGAACCGTTCGCAACGAAGAAGCCGCAGAAGTTGAACCTGGAAATACGAACCTGGACCAGAGATAACCGCAATTACCTGTTCGCCTGTGTCTCACCACAGGCACGTGATGCGGCGATCTGGAAGCAATTGAACGGCATCCGCGACGACTATCTGAAAAAACATGCTCACTGAGTAATTCGTGACTACGGTGGCGACCGGTCATCCGCAATTCAGATAGGTGATACTCAAGGCTGTACCCTCAGCCGAGTGAGTGCTTCTTGGCGACCATATCACGTTGGTCCGCTGGGATCACCAGGCCTGACATGTGTGCAGGCTACTGCCGTCGATCAACTCGACGTAACCTCTTGAGAAGAAACTGAGTGCGTTGGGACTCGAACCCAAGACCTACGGATTAAAAGTCCGTTGCTCTACCGACTGAGCTACGCACTCGGATCGTGAAAAACAGGGTTTTCTTGCAATTTGTGTAGAGCAATGGTAAAAACTACACCTGCACTACACCCGAACCGGCTACACCCGTTTCGGTCAACGCTACACCCGCAACCACTGGGGCGAACCAATGGCAAAAGCTGATGCGACATTGAAACCGGCGAAACCATCTGACGATTTTCCACTGTTCGCCCATGCTGTCGGGCAATGGGCAAAAAAGATCAAAGGCAAAATGTACTACTTCGGGCCATGGGCTGACCCCGAAGCCGCGATCATGGCCTACACCAATCGGCGGGCAGGGATTGAAGCAGGGATCGACGGGAAACGCAAGCCAG
>CAIWEX010000328.1 GCA_903911795.1 uncultured Schlesneria sp. | reverse complement strand
CGATGCATCCGCATCACCCGCAGCATCGGCTCGGCGTTTTCCTTGTAGCCTGCGAACGGCCCCATGTATCCGGCAATCCGGCTGGAGGTCAGGTATCCCTGGCCGGTCAGCAGTGCCGTCAACGATCCGGCGATCCCTCGACCAGCATCGCTGTCGTAAGGAATCCCCATCGACATCAGCAGGCTTCCCAGATTGGCGTAACCCAATCCCAGTGGGCGATACAGATGGCTGTTCTTGGCAATCGTCGGCGTCGGATAGCTGGCGTGGTCGACCAGAATTTCCTGAGCCGTGATGAAGACCGCAGCGGCTGCCCGGAAGCGATCGACGTCGAACACTCCGTCAGGACGCTGAAACTTCCGCAGGTTCAGGCTCGACAGATTGCAGGCCGTATCGTCCAGGAACATGTATTCCGAGCACGGATTCGACGCATTGATGCGACCCGAGTTCGGGCAGGTGTGCCACTTGTTGATCGTGGTGTCGTACTGAACACCAGGATCACCACAGGCCCAGGCCCCTTCGGCCATCTGACGCAGCACGTACTTGGCATCGTATTCCGGACCGAACTTGGTCGGATCGGTGACCCAGCGTGTCTTCCACTTCTTGCCTTCTTCAACCGACCGCATGAACTCGTCGCTCAATCGGACCGACAGGTTCGCGTTCTGGAACATGATCGACGAATAGGCTTCGCCGTTGAAGTTGGAATCATACTCGCCACTGTCGATCAGGACGCGAGCCTTCTTTTCTTCCTTATTCTTGCACTGGATGAATTCCAGGATGTCAGGATGCCAGTCTTTCAGCGACTGCATCTTGGCGGCACGGCGGGTCTTACCACCCGACTTCACCACGGCAGCGATCTGATCGTACACTCGCATGAACGAGAGCGGGCCCGAAGGAGTTCCGCCGCCTGACAGCTTTTCCTTGGATCCACGGATCGTCGAAAGGTCGGTCCCGGTTCCCGAACCAAACTTGAACAGCATCGCTTCGCTGGTGGCGAGGCGCATGATGTCTTCCATATTGTCGTCGACCGCCTGAATGAAGCAGGCTGAAGCCTGTGGCAGTTCATACGACGTTGCCGGACGTTCGATTTCCTGAGTCTTCGGGTTGAAGTGGTAGTTTCCGCGAGCCCCCTTCACGGCGTACTGATGATACAGGCCAACGTTAAACCAGACGGGAGAATTGAAGGAACCGTACTGATGCAGACACATCCAGGCGAGATCGCGATAGAAGTTTTCGCCATCTTCGCGGCTGGCAAAGTAACCGTCGGCGATCCCCCAGTCGGCAATCGTCCGAGCGACGCGGTGAACGACCTGCTTGACGCTGGTTTCGCGTTCGGGCGTTCCATGTTCGCCGTAGAAGTACTTGGAAACAACAACATTCGTTGCCAGCGGGCTCCACGAAGAAGGGATTTCGCAGTTGGTCTGCTCAAACAAGACTTTGCCGTTTTCATCCTTAATGGCAGCGGTGCGGTAGTCCCAGTCGACCGTGCTGAACGGATCGGTATCGGCGGGACAGAAACGGGGGGGGACTGACATGGGACGGGTCTCAGGGAGGTTCCGGGGACCGGCTCCTACTCCAGAAGCCACCGCCACAGACGGACCAGCAGACATCGACATTCCTTTCGACTCGTGCATCATGCACTCCTCTTATCCAAGTTTTACGGGCGCAGACAAAACCAGCCAACGTGATCCAGAGATCTGAAGTCAGTGAACCGAAGGTCTAAAAAAGGGGTTAGAGAACCATGAGAGGCCAGATGGACAAAACAACTATCGGTTGTGTCCCGGCCGCGGGTGAAGCCCAAGATTTGGGGACCAACGGGACTTCAAAATAAAGTTGCGGATCAAGAAAGTCAACCGTCCGTTTTTGCCGTCTTTACCACTTGGGACCATACGATCCGCACAAGTGGGCTTCGCTGACGAGGTTAACGATTTGTGAAAAAATTCTCAGCGGGTTCACACGGACGTGAGAAAACCCCCGTTGACCGATCTGCGGACGACAAACTACCCTCCGCCGGGACACGCTCGCAACGCACAATGG
>CAIWEX010000327.1 GCA_903911795.1 uncultured Schlesneria sp. | reverse complement strand
TCGACATCATGTACTCGGTGATTCAGTGTGTGCGTTTGCTTTATTCTGTGCCGTGCGCCGGGTGTGCACCGTTGGAGTTGCGCAAGTCCGTGTGCCACGATCTTGGAGTCTGCGACCAGGTCGTGCAGAATTTGGTTTCCAGCCCATTTTACTACCGATCTCTTCACCGTCACCATGAAGTTTCGCTCATTCTCCAGATCCATCGAAGACACGGCCTTGTCGCAGACTCCAAGACCATAGGTATCTACACATCGCGGAATGCAATTTTCGGTAGGTTCAGCGATGGTTTGCGGCCCGAAGGGTCAGTAGTTCACCCAGCCAGGGCCCTTCGGCCCTGGAATCGAACCCACCAAAATCTTCATGAGGCCTGAAGGCCTGA
This sequence comes from uncultured Schlesneria sp., assembly GCA_903911795.1. Lineage (GTDB taxonomy): Bacteria > Planctomycetota > Planctomycetia > Planctomycetales > Planctomycetaceae > Schlesneria. The sequence goes on along the minus strand of CAIWEX010000327.1, from coordinate 6,373 downwards.
AGGGCCGGTCGTTCCTTTCGATGAGTCTAAAGACCAAAGGAATATTCGGCCCTTCAGCCTTCAGGCCTCAGATCCTGTTTTTACATCGTTTCCCAGAGCCGAAGGGCTCTGGCTGGGTGAACTGCTGGCCCACTTGGGCCGTAAGGCCAGAATCTCCCGGACCGGGCCATGCGAACGGATGGCTTGCATTGTTGTCGACGTAAGATACTGCGCCCGTGTAAGTTGCGTTGAATTCGAACCGGTCTTGAGTGAAATTGAAATGCCTGTCACATTACGTTCCTTCATCGGTGGTCATCCAAGTCACCGAAGAACCGAAAAAGTGTAGGGGATTTGACAAGCGTGGTTCATCGACCGCACATCAACGGGATGATGCTGATCGTGGCAATGATCGTTGCCACGTCGAGCGGCTGCGCCACCATTCAAGGCTATACGACGCCTGTCACCAATCCTGTGTTTGTGCGAGCCAACAATCACGAAGTTGCCTGGGAACGAACGGTCGATGTCGTTCACGAATACCTGTTTGAAATTGAACGCGAAAACAAACTGGGTGGAGTTCTGGAAACTCGCTACAAGACCGGCGCCAGTGCTCTGGAACCGTGGCATCGCGATTCTGTCGGCAGCGCCAATCGCATGGAAAGCACTTTGCAGTCAATCCGGCGCAAAGCCTATGTCAGTATTACGCCCGTTCAGGGGGGATACCTGGTAGGAGTGGAAGCTCACAAAGAACTGGAAGATGTTGCCCAGGCGGCGAACTTGCAGGGGGCCGCCACGTTTCTTGATGACAGTCTGCTGCAGCGCGATCTGAACGCCGTGGTTGGACAGGCGACGCCGTCCGGGTGGGTCTCCAAGGGACGCGACGAAGCACTGGAACAATCGATGCTCAGGTCGATTCATCGAGCTTTCGGCGCACCTTGATTGTTCTGCATTCGGACTGACTTCCAAATACCGATCCTTTGCCCGTCAGTGTTCGAGCGAGTGTTGCAGAGCAACCCGTTCAAGCGTACAACGAACACGGGCTGCTTCCGATTTCTCCTTCAGCCACTGGGGCTCCTTGATGACAGATCCGCTGCCGCTGTTGAAAGACCTGGTTTCGATTCCCAGTGTGAACCCCATGGGACGAGATGTTTCAGGGCCCGAGTTCTTCGAAGGGCGTGTCACCGCGTACCTCGAAAACTACTTGAGTCGCCTGAATGTTCCGTTCGAAATCGTCGAAATGACTTCGGGTCGCGCCAATGTCCTCGCTCGTCTGGATGGCGGGACGTCGTCTCGAACCATTCTGCTCGATGCCCACCAGGACACTGTCCCCGTCGATGGAATGACAATTCCACCGTTCGAGCCGACCGAACGAGATGGGCGAATCTATGGTCGCGGATCGTGTGACGTGAAAGGGGGAATGGCATCGATGCTGGCCGCCTTCACGCGGTTGGCGACAGAGCGGCCCGCAGGAATGGCCAATGTCGTTCTTTCCTGCTCCTGTGATGAAGAAGCGACCAGCCTGGGGATCAATCATCTGGCAGCCAGTTGGACAGGCAAGGCCCCGGCCTATCGCCTGTGCCCCCAGCGACCCGATGTTGCAATTGTCGCGGAGCCGACCGAACTCGATATCGTTGTCGCTCATCGAGGTGCCACGCGCTGGAAACTGCGGACTGCGGGCCGGGCCTGCCATAGTTCGCGGCCGTCGGAAGGGGTCAACGCAATCTACCGGATGGCCCAGGTGTTGCGACTGCTCGAAGAATACGCCGCATGGTTACCCGGCTCCCGACCAGCTCATCCCCTGTGCGGTCCGGCAACATTGAGCGTCGGGCTGATCTCGGGTGGAAGTAGCGTCAACGTTGTTCCCGACGGATGTGTCATTGAACTGGACCGGCGAGTCATCCCCGGCGAAGAAAATCTGGCTGTCCAGACCGAGATTGCCGATTACCTGCGCGAACGCCTCGACTTCGAAGTCGTCCACGAAGCCCCCTATTGCACAAGTCCGGCACTGGGGGACGATCTGAACGGCTCCCTGGCGCAGCAATTGAGCCAGACGATCTCGACGGTAGTCGGTCCACGCCAGGTCATCGGCGTTCCCTACGGAACTCACGCTTCGCGTCTGGCACGGATCGGTATCCCGTCCGTTGTGTTTGGGCCTGGGAATATCGCCCAGGCACATACCAAGGATGAATGGATCGCCATCGACCAGTTGCGTCAGGCGGCTGACGTGTATTTCCAGTTCTGCGCTGCGGGTTAGTTGGTTGGTGAATCGCTTGGGCTGGTGATGGGAATTATGGGAAGCATGGGAATTATGTCATTCACGGCGCAGGTCACGCCACGAATCATTATTCCTATTCTTTCCATAATTCCCATCGCAAACGCCGCGTCGCACTAACCCAGCCCCCGCCCCTACTTGCGCACCCCAAGATTCAAATACAACTTCACATTGTGCGTCACGCGGCCGCCAGCCACGAGGTCTGGTTTTCCATCCCCGTTGAAGTCAGCGGCCAAAGCATCTTCCACCGCGACTCCGCCATCGTCGATCACGTGCTTGGACCACTTCCGATTGGCTTCGTCATCACATGAATAAACATACAGACCGGGGCCTTTGACCGTTCCTGTACCGGGCTCCCGATGACCGATCACGATCTCGTCGGCTCCGTCACCATCCAGATCCATCGCCCAGACGGCGTGTCCTGCTTTTAACGTCTCTTCGATGACTGTCCGCTGCAGCGGCAGCGATCCATCCGGCTTCGTGGTATAGACTGCAATGCTGGTTCCGTGCATCGGTTCCACCGTCGCCAGGAATCGGCCACCGTTTTTGAGTTTACCGACCCGAATTTCGCCAGCTCCCTGAGTTTCCGGCTTGTCGCCGATGGCTCCCTGTCCAAGTTTCGTCTTTTGAAAACTATCCCCTTGGCGTTCGATCAGGAAGACCCCTTCCTGACTGGCTGTAATCGTGTCCAGCTTGCCGTCGCCATTCCAGTCGACATGGGTATGGTTGTGCATTCGATTCAAGGACTCGTCGAGAATCGACATTCCCCAGCGATCGGTCTTGGGTTGAGCGGGGATTTCGAAAGCCATTAACCGAATTCCGGCGGGTGCTACGCTACGATTCAGCGGCGAAACGACGAGCTGGGGTTTTCCCTTGCCCAGCACATCAGCGAAACTCATTCGATGGGTACTCACTTCTTTGGCAATGAAGTGAACAGACCATTTATCATCGGGCTTCGCACCACGCGTGATCCATTGGATCGTGCCCGTATTCGACTTGATCCAGCCAGCGCCGAGAGCAAAATCGACGCGACCATCGCCGTCAATATCGGTGGCAGCGATGCAGACGTTGTCGAGTTCCGTCTGGTTGTCGATGATAATATGTTTGGTCCAGGTCGGTGCTTCGTACCATTGGACCCGGTTTTCACTGACGGCGACAATATCCAGTTTGCCATCACCATTCACATCGGCACTGGTGACCGCATAGCAGACGACGCCAATATCCGGATCGATCACCTTGGCTTCGAATGCAGGGACCCCTGCATTAACTCGACCGCAGAGGCAAACAGCAGACAAAAGAAAAGTCGCGAGCCAGCGGTTGTGCGGCATGATAAGCTTCCTGAAGATCAAGGTGGTACAATCGGGATCGGTCGGCGCAAGAATGCTACCATCATCGACCGTGAATGGACGAGTGTTCGGCCGCGAATTTGGCCGGTTGTTGAGGAGATCGCCGTGGGAGTGTTCAGTGGATCGCAGTTGTCCTGGAAGACTCTGGCGATATTTAATCGTTCACTGAGCACGATGCTCCATTCCGGCGTCAACATTCTGAAGGCCTTTCAAGTCGCTGGCTCGAAGTCACTCGATCCTCAATTGAAACAGGCTTCGAAGCAGATTGTCGAAGATCTGCGTAGCGGCAGTCAGGTTGCTGTTGCCATGCGGGAACAGGCGGGTTCATTTCCTGAACTGATGATTGACCTGATTGATGTCGCCGAACAGACAGGTTCTCTTCCCGAAGTTCTGCTGGCGCTGGCAGAACACTATGACAATCTGGTCCGATTGCGACAGACATTTCTCAGTGCCATCGCCTGGCCAATCTTTCAACTGGTCGCGGCGATCATGATCGTGGCACTGCTCATTCTGATCCTGGGAATGATTGGCGGCAGTCCGAGCGAAAAGCCGACAGACATCCTGGGGTTAGGATTGATCGGAACTCAGGGAGCGATCCTCTGGCTGTCAGGTTGCTTCGGAACGGCGGCGACGGGATTCATCGCGTACAAGATGCTGACAAAAGGGATGCAGGGGCAGACATTTGTCCATTCGTTCCTGCTGCACATCCCTGTCGTTGGTGGATGTCTCAGATCGTTCGCCGTGGCCCGGTTCTCGTGGGCTTTTGCGCTCACACAACAGGCGGGGATGCCGATTGAACCGAGTCTGGAATCGAGCTTGAAAGCGACGGCCAACGGAGCCTTTATTGCTTCGATTCCTCAAACGGTTGGTATGGTCCGCGAAGGGGAAGACCTGGTGACGACGTTGCATGCAACGGGCCTGTATCCGCGCGACTATCTGGAACTGGTCCGGGTCGGAGAAGAAACGGGTACCGTTCCAGAAGCCCTGCAGCGGATCAGCCCGCAACTGGAAGACGAGGCACGTCGCAGCCTTTCAGCCATGACCGCAGCATTAGCGTGGGTGATCTGGGGCATGGTCGCCTTCCTGATCGTCTTCATCATCTTCCGCGTCTTCTCAAACTACGTCGCCTTGTTGAATGAGCTGTCCAAGGGGAGCTGACAAAGCAGACGAGTACGTCGTCCAGACTTAATTTTGGGTTGATCTGAAATTGTACGACGGACTGGAAGTCCGTCGTACCCCCCGAATTTAGTAGCCGTGACAACGCACTATGCACGCAGCAATCGCCCTGCCTTGATGAGGCCACCCTGCATGACCGCAATAAAGCGAGAACGATCTTCCAGGATGGAAATGTCCGCCAGAACATCACCATCAACTACAAGCACATCTGCCAGTTTCCCGGTTTGCAGTGTTCCCAGTTCGTGTGCCCGTCCCAGGATCTCGGCTCCTGTCTTCGTAGCGCACCTCAGGGTTTCCAGTGGAGTGAATCCGACGTGCCTGACGAAGAACGTCAGTTCTCGGGCATAATCTCCGTGGGGATTCCAGCCGAATCCATAGTCGCCCCCCAGGCCAATCCGCCCCCCGGCTTTTAGAATCTTACGGGCACTTTCCGTACCTCCATCGAGTGTCTCCTGGTGTCCGTCGATCACGGCTTGAGGCAGGCCGAATTCCGGACCTCGCTCAATACTGGCGAGTTCAAAATAGAGTGCAGGAACGACCGGGACATCCCGTTGCAGAATCAGTTCCAGGGCCTCGTCGTCGACAAATGTCCCGTGTTCGATGGCATCGTAGCCAGCACGCAATGCGTTCTTGATTCCCTGCGTCGCTCGACAATGCCCGGTGACTTTGAGCCCGTGATTGTGTGCCGTGGCCACGACCGCATGCATTTCTTCAAAGGTCATGCAGAGCGTGTGATGATCGTTGATATCGGGCGACGCGGCATCGCCGGTGGGATATGTCTTCACCCATTCGACACCGTCCTTCACCAGTTTACGAACGGCCGCGCGAGCCTCGTCCGGGCCATTGATCAGCAGGACCAGTCCATCCATGCCAATCTTGCGGAAGTCGGGATTCCAGTCCATCAATCCCCCGACCCCACAGATCTCGCGCCCGCTCGTTGCCATGCGAGGCCCTGGCATCAGGTCCGCTTCGATCGCCTTCTTCAGCCAGACATCAATGTTGAACAGACTCCCGCCGCTACGAGCGGAGGTATAACCGCATTCGAGGGCTAGTTTGGCGTTGCAGGCCGCCAGCAGCGTGACATATTCGACGGGATACTTGATATCCAGGTCTTCCAGTGCCGAGACATTGAAGTATGTCGGATGAAAGTGCGCTTCAATCAGGCCTGGCATGATGGTGCCGCCGTGCGCATCGATCCGGGTCGCCGTGGGGCCAACAGGAGGCATCTGCTTCGCGGGACCGACATAGGTGATCTTGCCGTCCTCGATCAGCAGCGCCCCGTCAGGAATGGCGTTGGCGCCGGTTCCGTCGATCAGTTGACCATGTTCGATCACTGTCACACCGGTGGCAGTCTTCATGTGGAATTCCCCTCAAGATGCAGACACCCATCAAGACTTCGTCACCGTCACGGCATTGGCCATCAGGAGACAGGCAGAACAACGAGCATATCGTAGCGACACCCGGATGTCACATTTGATAGCACTGGAACTGCAGGCCATCGCCCGTTTTGAGCTTGGTAGCCGAACTCGTGACAGTTCGGAGATGCGTTGAAAACCCTTGAATTCGTGAGATAGTCGTGGTTCGCTCCGCGAACCAACGCTTC
>CAIWEX010000326.1 GCA_903911795.1 uncultured Schlesneria sp. | reverse complement strand
TGTCAAATAGTCCTGTTTTTTGTTGACGCTGCGAATCTCGCAAGGCCTTGCGAATTTCCGGTGTGATGTGCGGAATGTTACTGACAATCAGCCGCGGGAGATTATCCGCCAGACGCCGTTCGTCGTAAAAACGCTGCAGATCATGCATCGCCATGTAGTCTGCAAATCCGAGTTGTCGCAACCGCTGGCACGACCTGCTGAAGGCGTTTGATCCGACCATACGAGCTTCATAACGATCAGCATCGAATTCCATCTGTCGCATCAGCAGACAACTGATCGCGCTCCCCAGCCAGGCCAGAACAAACAGCACTTGCCGTGTCATCCAGATTCCGGCTTGAGCCAGATAGACGAACACAACGATCCTGGCATCAAAGTTTCGTGCGGCATTGCTCAGTTGCTCGTCCCAGCCATCGCGCTTGAATGTCGCTCGCCAGAACCAGTAATTGATATTGCTGGTCACAAAACTGGCACGCAATCCTGCAGTCTGCGCGAAGTGACCAAATTCATGGGCCAGCACTCCTGTCAGTTCGCGAGCGGTCATTCCTGCGACGAGCGGCAGGCCGATTGTCAGCGTCAGATCGTCGCTGAACAGACTGGCAAATCCCCTACGCAAGCTGGCGGATGCATTTACTTCGCAATTCACTCGAATGGATGTTGGAACGGGAGCGCCGACGGAATCGCAGACGGCGGTAATGTATTCGAACAGGAACGGCTCGGCACTTTCCTTTAATCGTTGCGGCGTCCCTTTCTCTTTGGGATCCCGATAGAACAACGGCTTGATGAGAAACAGCAGAACGACCGGAAGTAAGGCAAGTGAACCCAGGATTGCCAGGTTCGATATTCCATCGAGTGGCACCTTGAAATTCAAATTGGACGATTCAGCAATATACGCTGCATGCCAGTAGATTGTGTGGGCGAGCAACAGCAGCAGTGTCGCGTAGAGCAATGGCAACATCAGCATCGCGCAGCTGATCAGAACGATGCCGCAGCGATAGCCGATTGAAATAGGAATCGGATCAATCGCTTCATCAACGGCACGCAGCAGCAATTGCCGGATTTCCTGTCGGCGCGAGTTTGGCTTAGGCTTCGATGGTTCCGTCATAGCTTCCGGACGACCCCACCTGCGATGCCACGTGCCGTTTCGACGGGAGACTTGAACAGGAGCGTCGCCATCCAGACCAACATCGACAGTGTGACTAACCCTGCGAGACAATGGCCGGTGACTGTGGCCATCTTCCAGAGAGGGGCGAGAGAACCCTCAGAGACATCTACGTCCTCTTCGAGTTCCTCAAATTCTGACGAATCAGGGTCGTACTCAGAGTCGCGACTGACTTCAAAGGGGATACCACACGACTTGCACTTGATGTTTCGCCCTTCACGTTCTTGAGGCAAGACATAGCGATGTCCACAGACGTCACAGGCTACGTAAAGTTCCATCGCCACGATTCCCCGACGAACGGCAGACTCCAATCACATTCAAGCAAGACATTATTACTTTTGTCATGCTTCCAATCAACGGGTTTCCAGGATTGGACCAGGGCAATCGCCTTTTTGAAGCTGGGTAGGGTGTGGTCAATGTTACCCACATTTTTTACTCTCAGAGTCGATTGAGTTGCGGGCGCGCTGGCTGTTTTCAAATCGAAACGTGAACAGGGGTGCCACGATCTTGGAGTCTGCGACAAGGTCGTGCTGAATTTGGATTCGAGCCTGCTTCACAACCGATCTCTTTGCCGACTCTATGAGATTTCGCTCATTCCCAAGATTCTTCGAAGACACGGCCTTGTCGCAGACTCCAAGACCGTGGCACCCAATTCTTAAGTTGGAAATCTCAGTTTCCGTCCGGATCCATCCGCGTAGGCTTCGGAGACGCTGCGCGCCTCCGCGCATCACAAAAAGTAGGGTGGGGTACTCTTGCGAGCACGATGAAATCGTGCTCCACGATGTGGGGCATGTTTTCAACGTGCTCGCCCCTCGCGCAGCACAAACTCAAGATCGAAATTTCCGATCCAAAACATCCTTCCCAGCTTCAAAAAGGCATTGGCCTTGCGGATTGGACGGACTCCAAAACGCGATCAGTTTCGCGGACCACGCGATGGATGAGAAGGAGTTAACTTGTGAGCGAAATCTTCATTTCACTTCGACCATGATCTCGGGGCGAGATTTTCGTAAGCGTTCGATCCCGGCGGGTGTGATGCTTTTGATTCCCGTGAGAGACAGTTTCTTCAGCGATTTTGCGGCTACGAGTGCTTGAAGACCATCATCACTCAACGTGGCACTGCCGATTTTCAGGTCTTCCAGGGCTGGCATTTGAGCCAGTTGTTTGAGCGACTCGTCGCCGACGGTGGGAGCATGAGAAATGTCGAATCGCTTGAGAGTGACGATTTTGGCTGCGTGAGCAACTCCCGCAGGGGTGGCCTGATTGTCGAGCAGGGCCAGATCTTCCAGCGGCAGCATTGCCAGCGAAGCGACGGCTTCGCCGGAACTTCCCGGATCGGTACTGCCGATGCCGCATCGCTTGAGTTGTTTCTGCTGCGACAGATGCGTGGCTCCAGCGTCGGTAAATTTCGTGTGAGCAAACCAAAGTCGCCCAGAGATGGGAACCTGTGCGATCTCCTTCAATCCGGCATCGTTTAGCGGTGTGAAAGG
>CAIWEX010000325.1 GCA_903911795.1 uncultured Schlesneria sp. | reverse complement strand
CGCTTGATTGGTTGTAGGGTGGAGACCAGAAGCGATTCGCCGCGCAGGCCCAAATTTCGAAGTCCTGAAGGTGGGCCGGCGATCGAAGCGAACTGGTCCCACCCTGCATTGAAAGAGCCGATTGCCCTGCATCTTCGCCAGAATCCGTTTCAACTCAGCACTTGATCGCGTATCCTGAATCACAGCATCAAACGGATCGTGGGAGATTGGAATGTCAGGTCTCTGGACAAATGAACAAGAACCGCTGTCTCGCCGAAGTCTGTTTCGGACAGTCGGGTCAGCGATGTACGTTGCCGCTCTGACGCGATTGTTGGGGCGGGATCTGTATAGTGCGGAAACGAGTCGCCGCCAGGTCCATGATCTGCAACCGCGAACGACAGATATCGAACCGACCGCACGCGGCGTGATTCATCTGTTTATGAATGGCGGCCCCAGTCAGATGGATCTGTTTGATCCCAAGGAAGAATTGACAAAGCGCCATGGCGAGGATTATTTCGGCAAGATCGCTGGTGAAGTCGAATTTCCCGAGGCGGCCGGGGCGTTGATGAAAAGCCCGTTCCGGTTTGCTCAACGTGGTGAATGTGGGATGTGGGTCTCCGACGCCATGCCTCACTTCGCGACGCAGGTCGACAACGTCACGATGATTCGATCAATGTTCACGTCGAATCTGACGCATGAACCGGCTCTGTACAAGATTCACTCTGGCAGTGAATTTATCGGTCGCCCCTCGCTGGGGGCCTGGGTTTCGTACGGGTTGGGGACCGAGAACCAGAATCTGCCCGCCTATGTGGTTCTCGACGATCCGCAGGGGCTGCCCGTGAACGGGATCGACAACTGGACTTCGGGCTACCTGCCGCCGCTCTATCAAGGAACGCGATTCCGAGCTTCGGGAGCACCTGTTCTGGATCTGAAACCCGACTTCAGCGAACCGACTGCAGTGACGCAACTGGAACGTGAACTCATCGCGCGGCTGGATCGAGTCCATCAGAGTCGGCGTCCGGACCGTCCACAACTCGCGGCGCGAATCTCTTCGTATGAGCTCGCGGCACGAATGCAGATTGCCGCCACTGATGCACTCGATTTGACCCAGGAGACCGAAGCAACATTGAAGCTGTACGGCATCGATCAGCCGATAACCGAGTCTTATGGCCGGCGTTGTTTGATCGCGCGCCGACTGATCGAGCGCGGAGTCCGATTTGTGCAACTCTTCATCAATAGCCAGATCTGGGACAATCACAACAATATCGGTACCGCTCTGCTGGACGCCTGCAATCGAACCGATAAGCCGGTCGCAGGGTTGCTGACAGACCTGCGTCAGCGCGGGCTGCTGGATGAAACGCTGGTACTCTGGGGCGGCGAGATGGGACGATTGCCAATTTCGCAGTTACCGGGTGACAAAGATCCCGCCAAGGCAGGACGCGACCATAACAAGAACGCCATCTGTTCGTGGATGGCCGGGGGTGGCGTAAAGCAGGGGTTTGTTCTGGGAAGCACCGACGAACTGGGATTTGCTGCCGTGGAAAATCGAGTCAGCGTCGAAGACTGGCACTCGACAATTCTTCATCTGCTTGGCCTGCACCATGAGAAGCTGTTCGTTGAACGCAATGGCTTGAATGAACGGCTGACAGGCGTGACGCATCCCCGAATTGTCACCGAAATTCTGAAAGCTGAGACATTGAAAGCATCGTGACGAAGAAGCTATCACATATCTGAGTGATGATCGGATTCGTGATACTTGCCCGCGGCGCTCTGTCGTGCAGATGCCAACAGCTGCAGTTCGTGCTCAATTTCGTGTCTCTGCCTTGCGACCGCCTCGTCGAATTTCTGCAGCACTCCCAGCGCTTTGTCTTTTGACGCGACCAGACCAATCAGCAGGTATTGTCCGATGGCCATGCCGTAACAGATCCAGCCAATATTTCCTGGCCAGATCACCGCAAGGATCGCCAGCACCGGGGACGAACGATTCAAGTGCTGACAGATCGCCCCCTTTAGAAATTGGGGGATATATCGAATCAGGCTCGACAGGACCTTCCCTTTTTCAATCTTGGGAGGCTGCGGGCCCGGATAGATTAATGCAAACAGAGCCTGATCAGGCATCCCCTCGATCACACCGATCGCCAATAGTAGGCGACCGGCCATGAACAGGACACTGTTTCGCGTTTCCGGACGTATCCAACCGAACATGGTCGATTCCATGTTTTCGGTCGCGATGAGCAAGAGGAGTGCCCCGCGAAACCACAGTTCCAGATCTTTTTCAAGTTCATCGTCCAGGTCCTGCACCCGCACAACTCGACGAACAAATAACCGGAAAATCGGGATCGCAACGAATCCGAGAAACAGGCGCACAATCGGCTTCAGAAGCGGTTGCAACAGCCGCGTCGGCAGCAAGAGTTGCAGCAGTTCATTCACCGTGGTGTCATCCTTGTCACGAGTAATTGCAGTGCACGCTGGCTACCGGTGCCAGTCAATTTTTTCGAATATTGACATCAGACGCTGCCCACGGGCGGGGTTGAGTTGTAGCACATGCGCGATGCGTCCGCGGAGATGTGCGGCAAAGTCTTCGACCTGATCACGGTTCTGCTGCAATGGCCCTGTCCGAACACAGTTTGTCAGGATCGCCTTAAGTCGGTCAAAATCGGTACGAGCAACATTGGTCCGTGTGTTGACGACAACACCCGCAATCGATTGCCGCTGATGGGCTCGCAAGACGCGACGTTTCGACGCGTTGGACTGAAATCGCTCCTGACGAATGATCTGCTGGACAAGCGGGATCAGAGTTCGCAAACCGCGTGATAAATCTTCGGGACCCGAGATCGTCAGATCATCGGCATATCGTGTGAAATTTGCACCGAATGACTTTGCCATTCCCAGCAAGCGGACGTCCAGCATGTACGCGGAAAGATTTGCGAGTGCCGGTGAGGTTGGTGCCCCCTGCGGCAGATGACGCCTGAGATACGGAGTCAGGGAATAGAGATTCTTTCGGTCGATCGGCATATTTCCCGGAATTGCGGATGTCGTCAAAAGGCTGAGCCAGATTGCTGCTTCGCGGGAATATCCCAGGGCGCGAAAGATCGCGGTGACTCGAGAAAACCCGACGGTTGTGTAGAAGTTCGACAGGTCGAATTTGACTACGACCGCCTGACCCACATGCGGGACCGCATTCGTCAATATGGAACGCCCTGTAACAAATCCATGAGCGGCCGGGTGAGCCGGGATTCGATCGAGAATTTCTCGCAGAATTTTGACCTGAACCTGCTTTAACGTCTGCTTGGGGGATTCGATCAACCGCATTCCACCCGAGCGTTTTTTCCGCCAGGTGAAATGGTAATGGGCCTGCTCGACCGAATCGGGACGTCCCGACGAGAAACGATGGACCAGCCAGGCGAGCTTATTCAGCGGCAGGCCGATCCATTCTGCCAGACGTTCAGGTGTATGGAAGACCGGCAATCCTCGCGATTGAAGCTTGCTGTCGTCGCCATCACAACTGAGGTCCAAGTAGCGGCCGGTCTGAGAGCCGAAACGAGCAAAACGATAGGGTGAGGCCCCTTTGACTTCGACAACTTTTGGCTTGTGCAGACGCGCTTTTCGGCGATCATTTCTGAAGGAAACCAGACGTGGCCGAATTCGAATCAACCGACGCGGTCGGCGTTCATTCACTTGTTTGGCAGGAGCGTCAGGCGGGCTTGCACTGGTGGACGATTCGCGAAGTGCTTCAGTTTCTGCAGGCTGAGGAGGTGAATTGGTCGGCGTCCTGGAAACATCGTCCCGACGGTCGCCTGAACCGCGAAACCATTGCATGAACCACGAAAAAAGCCCCATGAAGTGACATCCCGAGACACGCAATGAATTCCATCAGAGGCGCGAACTCTCGCACTCCATCCGGACCCGACTGGTCCCCAATCCATCCTGGCACGAACGATTCAATAACAAAACATGGCCCGAAGTAACCGGCTCGTGGGCCGCACAACCGATCCCGTAGCGAATTGTCGATCGGTGTAATAGTCACACCGAGCCGACAATTCACACCACGAATCACGGACAATGAAGCGACCGCGGGGTACCCCCGCAGCATTCATCACGCCCGGTCAAGGACGTGCGAATTGAGCTTATGCGACCCACGAGCCCGTATCAGCAACACCACGAACCACTGTTTTGGTGACCAGCTATCAGGGATAGACCCAAGGACTCTGTTCATCAAACCAATCGTTCACGGCGTTGCCGCCCATGGGTATGTTAGCCAGTTACGGGATTTGGTCAAAGTCGAACTGGGGAATTTACTTACGGAGCAAGCTGTGGCAAATGAGATCGCGGTACTGAAAAAAGACGGGCGATCGGCGCGGGTCTCCCGACCCCGCCGAAACGGCCGACCGAAGGTCTCCTCTTCAAT
>CAIWEX010000324.1 GCA_903911795.1 uncultured Schlesneria sp. | reverse complement strand
TTAATCAGTAGCTCCGAGAAAATCGGCGGCCGACTGCATCCTGCGGAATACTTCCGGTATGATCCCCGCGATCCCTCTAATGCCATTCCCGTGCTGGGAATCGGAATATCGGTTCGACGGGAGATATCGGAGATCCCATGCGTCTGTCGCTCTGGTCATTGTTTCTGCTCAGTGGTTTCGTAATTGCGAACAATCCCGCCTTTTCCGCAGAAAAACCAGCTGAGGTCAGGCGGCCTCAATTGCAGATCCTGAACGGGTCGGCTCAGCCTGTCGATATTTTCTGGCTGAAGTCGGATACAGAACGTGTCCCGAACGGATCCGTTGACCCAGGCCAGCAAACCACGATCACCACAACCCTGGGACATCGATTCGCCGTCGTTGGTCGTCAGGATAAATCAGAAGCGATTGTCACCAGCGACGTCACTATCCAGGGATTCCGGTTTGATCCCGAAACGTCGCACAAGGCACCTCGATTTTACACGCAAACAACCAGCGCGAATGGGCTGCCTATCGTCGCGTCGAAAAACGTTAACCCTTATGCACTGAAGGAAGCGGAGTTCCTGGTCAACATGATGCTGGCCCGTCGGCCTGATGTTCTGAAGGCGATGGTCAGCAGCGGGGCTCGGCTGTGCATCATCGCTCACAACGAATTCACGACCGACCTGCCGGAATTCGCACGCCTTGGCGAGGGAGAAGCCCCAGGGCCCAACATGAAGCGGTTTTCGGCCAAGGACTTCTGGGATGCGAGGGCTCGCGGAACCGGAGGGAGTGAAAGCGATCCGTATTGCTCGTGCGGCGAAGAAAATCTGCTCGGCTATGACGGTGACCCATACTCGACGGAGTGCATCCTGATCCATGAGATCGCACACAACATCCATTTACGAGGTCTGCAGAATGTTGACCCGACGTTTGACGGACGACTGAAGGAATCGTATCGCAAGGCGATGGATGCCGGGTTATGGAAAGGGAAGTATGCCTCAGTCAATCACCACGAATACTTCGCCGAAGGGGTTCAGTCGTGGTTCGATAACAATCGAGAAAACGACCACGATCACAACCATGTCAACACACGAGCGGAACTGCTGGAATACGATCCGGGCCTGGCAGCCCTGTGCCGTGAAGTCTTCGGCGATACGGAACTGAAGTACACCAAGCCGGTCACGCGACTGAAGGACCACCTGCAAGGTTACGATCCGACCAAGTCACCAAAGTTCGTCTGGCCTGAACGCCTGGCCGCCGTCAAAGTCGCGATTCGTCAGGGAGCCGAGGCACGCAATCAGGTCGCCAAGCCGAATCCTCTGCTCAACGTTGAACGAATCTTTCGTACCAGCGATTTCCAGGAAGAACGACTACCCAGCATCGTCTGGAGCAAACGGAGCGGTTCCTACTTCACGCTGGAAGCTCCCGCAGAGAAAGGGGAAGGACGAGATCTGGTCCGCGTCGACGCCACGACGGGCAACAAGGAAGTCGTGATTCCGGCACAAGCATTCATTCCCACAGACGCCAAAAAGCCGCTGGGAATCGACAAGTTTGAATTCTCGGCCGATGAATCACAACTGCTGATCTTCACGAACAGCCAGCGAGTCTGGCGGCAGAACACTCGCGGCGACTACTGGATCATGGAAATCGCCAGTCGTTCTCTGAAAAAGCTGGGGGGCGAAACCTCTGAAGCATCGATGATGTTTGCCAAGTTTTCTCCAGATGCCAGCCGGGTCGCCTTTGTCAGCAAGAACAATCTGTATGTTCAGAAGCTGAGCGACATGACGGTCATTCCATTGACGAAAGATGGGGCTGCACACCTGATCAACGGAACCGCCGACTGGGTCAACGAAGAAGAACTCGAAATCCGCGATGGGTATCGATGGAGTCCCGATGGAGAATCGATTGCCTACTGGCAGTTTGATACGACCGGGGTGCCCGAATTCTTCATGATCGACAACACCGCCGGGACACATTCGAAGACGATCGGATTCGCCTATCCCAAAGTGGGGGGGCAAAACTCGGCGGCACGTATCGGCCTCGTTCCGACAGCCGGAGGCGCCACTCGGTGGATCGAACTCCCCGGTGACTCGCGAAATCATTATATCGCCCGAATGGAGTGGACCCCTGACAGTCGAAAAATCATCCTTCAACAGTTCAATCGATTGCAGAACACGAATCGGGTTTTCCTGCACGAAGTCGCAGGAATGGTTTCAAAAACCATTCACACAGAAACCGACGAGTGTTGGATTGAGAACGAAAATCCTGTCCGCTGGCTGAATGAAGGTAGCGGATTCTTGTGGCTTTCAGAACGGGATGGCTGGCG
>CAIWEX010000323.1 GCA_903911795.1 uncultured Schlesneria sp. | reverse complement strand
CAGCGACAACGTAGAACTTCGCCCCTGTCTCTCCGGCAACGGCTCGGGCCAGATGTGTCTTTCCGGAACCCGGTGGTCCTTCCAGAAGAATTCCCCGAGGTAAACGAACGCCGAGCTTTGTCCACCGCTGCGGAGCCTTCAGAAAATCGATCACGTCACCGAGTAACTCTTTTGCCTCGTGACACCCGCCAACATCATCAAACGTGACTTTATTATTACCGGTCGCTTCCTGAGCACGACTCTTCGTCAGTTTCACCAGGTTCATGCCACCCGTTCCGGCCCCCATTTTCGCAATGAAGTACAGCACCGCGAAAATGACAATGGTAAAAACCAGAATCGTCACAATGCCCCTGGATCCTTCAAACATTGAGTCGGACGAAAAAGAACCGTATTTCGGTTCAACTCCGATGTCCTGAAGTTCCAGTAACAACTGTTCGGTCAATTCTCCGTGCGCTTCATACCATCGTCCGTGAGAGCGAAATCGGATTCGCTTTCCTTCAATTTCGACGGAGCGCACGTCACCTCGCTGCACCTGGCTTTCCAACATGCCAAATGGGACAACGCGCGCAGGCTCATTACGGTTTGACGCGAAGTATAGGATCAACACCCCGATCAGGCCGATCCAGAACAGAAATGTCTTCAACTTGGGCTTCATGAAGTTTGTTCCTGTGAATATCAGTCACCCTCGACACTGTCCACGTTAATGCTTTGCGGTAATTGGTTCACGGCGTTGCCTGTCACCCTGTCGACTGCCCGAGGTGGTTTGATTTTGGGTGGCGGGGGCGCACTGGCTTTGCAGAAGCCCCCGAAGTGGAACGCGTCGACACGGGGGCTTCCCCGGAGCGGGTGCGCCCCCGCCACCCAACGCCGTGAACCGTCACAGGTCGCGATCATGGTTCCCCCGGATCGAGAAGCTGGATGACGTGTTTCACTTCGTACGGTCGCTTGACCAGCCCACCAGATCGAGCCGAATGCCATTGCATCATGCAGACATGGTTCGATGTCGCCAGGATCACCGGGTCTCCAGCGGCATCATTCAGGAACGCGGATTTGCGAGCGAGAATCTCGCGTGAGTTTTCGGGTTTCTGGATATTGTAGACTCCCCCCGAACCGCAACAATCGCGGGCCTGTGGAGCGAGTTCCCACTGGTAACCAGTGGCGTCGAGAACATTGGACGGAATCCCCGCAACCTTCTGACCATGAATCAGATGACAGGGCAGGTCAACATAGACCCGGGCATTCGTGTTGCGTCGAGAACGCGAAACAGGGCCCAGGTCACCCAGAAAACTCAGGACATCTCGAACGGGTGTTCCGGCAGGCAATGCCTTACCCAGGGCAAGACCACATCCCGACGAGTTACTCAGTATGGCATCAAACGGTTGCTTTCCGAAAGCCGCCTGATTTTGTTTCCGCAGGGCTTCGACCCCGTCCATTCCCGTATGTTCCTGGAAAGCACCGCAACATCCCTGCCCGTCCGGGATGATGACCTGAACGTTGTTTTCGATGAGGACCCGCACTGTGGCAAAGTTGATTTCCCGAAACAGTGACTCCATCAGGCAACCCGTCAGGAAAGCAACGCGAGGTCCGGTTGGACGCCGCTGTTCCATCAATTTCCGAGCGTATGCTGCGGTCGATTGAGTCGCCGCTGGTTGTCCGGGGAACAGGAACCGATGCGGTAACAAGCCGACACGCCGTAGCAAACGAGCAGGGAACATGGCCAGATTGAACAGCGACTGGCGTGAAGCCAATGCCGCTGCCGTACGCAGCAAGAACCCCGGTCGAGCACGACCGGCTGCCACATGCTCGTGGCGGACGTGCTCGAAGATTTCTCCGTAGGGAACATTCGCGGGGCAGGCGGATTCGCACGCCAGGCATCCGACGCATTCTGCCGTATAAAAGTCTGTCCAGGAATCTGGTTCCAGTTTCCCTTCAGATTCTTCGCGCCATAAGCGCAGCCGTCCTCGCGGCGAATTGTTTTCGTCGCCGCTCAGCTTGTACGTCGGGCAGACCTCCAGGCAAAGGCCGCAGTGGACGCAACTCGACAGGAGATCGGATTCGTGCGGAGTGCAATCAGCCGCAGTTCGTGAGGTTTCTTTTGACGTGGTCACGTAATAT
>CAIWEX010000322.1 GCA_903911795.1 uncultured Schlesneria sp. | reverse complement strand
GCTGTTCTTCATGGAACCGCTGATCGGCAAGTCTTTACTTCCTCAGTATGGTGGAACACCTGCCGTTTGGAACACCTGTGTCCTTTTCTTTCAAGCAGTCCTTTTGCTGGGATATATCTACGTTCACTTGCTCCAGCGGAATCTGCAGATTCGTGCACAGGTCGCTGTCCATGCCGCTGTGATGCTCCTTGCGCTGGCCTCGCTCCCCTTCAAATTTCAGATTCCGTCGGCTGAGAGCCTGGAAAGCCCAGTCGCGTCACTGCTCTACCAATTGATTCTGTCGGTCGGGTTTGTGTTTTTCCTGGTCTCGACGACAGCACCACTCATGCAGACGTGGTATATCGCCGCGAGAATTCGAGCAAATCCATATTGGCTTTACGTTGCCAGTAACGCAGGGAGTCTTGTCGGCTTGTTGCTTTATCCGCTGCTGATCGAAGTGTGGTTGCCAATTTCCGCTCAGCGCGAGGTTGTGAGCCAGTCAATCGTCTGCCTGTGCTTGCTAACGGGACTGTGCGCCGGATTTGCAATTGGTGCGAGCCATCGTTCGCCGATTCCTCACGACGCGGAAACAACTCAGAAGATTCCGCCCAAACCGATTTCTGCGCAGACAAGGTGGAACTGGTTCATCCTGTCAGCCTGCCCGTCAACAATGATGCTGGGTGTCACCACGTTCTTTTCATCGGAGATTGCTCCGATCCCTGCGATCTGGATGTTACCGCTTGGAATTTACCTCGTGTCATTCATGATCGCCTTCGCGCAGCCGCCTCAATGGTTGCTGGTTTTGTGTTCCAGCGGATACGTCGTCCTGGCAATGACGGTGGCCATCTCGAATAACATGATGGTACGGGCAGACATGAGCGGTATCATTCTGCATAGTCTACTTCTCCTGCTGGGTGCACTAGCGCTGCATGGAAGATTGTCCTCGCTTCGCCCCAATGTTGAGAACATGACTGAGTTCTACTTGTGGGTTTCTGTAGGTGGTGTTTCTGGCAGCCTGTTCTGTACGCTTCTGGCTCCGCTGGTCTTTAATTGGCTCGCCGAATATCCATTGGTCATCGCCGGATCACTTTGGCTTTTGCCGTGGCCGTTTCTGCAAGGGACACCACGCCGGAGGAGCTTCGTTATCGCTTTTCAGGGACTTCGTTTGGCAGTCGCGGCGATCGTTGTGACAGGGTTGTCGTGGAATATTTATTTTTCTGATTCATCGAAGCTCGTGATGCACAGAGAACGATCGTTTTTCGGATCATTCCACGTCGCACGAGGTCGTGAAGGTGTGATGCATCAATTGGTACACGGAACCACGGTGCACGGAATGCAGATTGCTGGAAAGGAAGCAATTCATCGGACTTTACCACTGACTTACTACTTTCCAACCGGTCCGATTGGACAGATCTTTCAGTCCATTCGTGGAACACCTACTCTCCAGTCTGTGGGGATTGTCGGGTTGGGGGTTGGCGCGCTCGCAGGTTACGCGGAAAAGAAGCAGGAGTTTACGTTCTACGAGATTGATCCGGCGATCGATCGCGTTGCGCGAAATCCGTTTCTGTTTTCATTTCTCAGTGATGCCGAGGCACGGAACTCGCGTATACAGATAGTCATTGGTGACGCCCGTCTGAAATTGCGTGAAGCACCCGATGCGAAATATGGAATGCTCGTGCTGGATGCCTTTACCAGCGATAGCGTCCCCGTGCATCTTCTGACTCGCGAAGCCATCGGGGAGTACCTGAAAAAACTGAAGCCGGAAGGAATTCTGGTGTTTCACATCAGCAACAATTACATCAATTTCGAGCCGGTTCTTGCCAGTGCCGCCCAAGATCTTGGGCTCATCGCTTTCATACAGCGTGACACTATACTGTCCGCAGAAGAAATTCGTCGCGGTAAGAGCCAATCTATCTGGCTGATGATGTCCCGCTCGATCGATCCACTTCAGCCAATTCTCAAGAATGGCCGTTGGCAGGAATGTCGCAAACAGCAAGGCGTCGACGCATGGACCGACGAACATTCGAACCTTTTTTGGACGATACTGCGAGGTCCGTAGATTCCGCACTAACCGAGCAACTCACCAATCGCCTGGCCATTTTCGATGACGTTGCGCGGACGGCCGCGGTTATCGAGGTACGTCACGTCGCGGGGAACTCCCATGTGATGGAAAATTGTCGCAGCCAGATCGCCGGGAGTGACGGGGCGTTCCTTGATCTGGCCGGCGTCGCGCTCTGTCGCTCCAATAATCTGGCCGTGACGCATCCCGCCGCCAGCGACGGTCATCGACATCACGACCGGCCAATGGTTGCGACCGTCCGTGCTTCCCTGGGTTCCAATTTGTGGAGTTCGGCCGAACTCTCCCATGGCCAGCACCAGAACATCGTCCAGCAACCCTCGTTCGCCAAGGTCGCTGACCAGTGTCGTGATCAGGTGATCGAATACCGGCAACAGTGGTCGCAACCCATTCCAGATTCCACCATACGGGGGAATATTGTCGCCATGCGTATCCCAGGTTCCTGATGCTCCATGGTGACTCAGGTCAATCGTGACGAAGCTGACACCTGCTTCAACCAAACGTCTGGCAAGTAATGCCTGACGCGCCCATTCGTGGCTGCCATACTTCGCCCGGACAGATTCTGGCTCCCGCGACACATCAAATGCCTCCCGGGCTGCTGGGCCTGTCACTAGGTCGATCGCCTGGCGTGTAAACCGATCGGTGGAATCCATCGATCCCGACAGATCCAGATCACGGCGCAGGCGGTCGAGGTCCGTGGTGAGCAGCCGTCGTGACTCCAGTCGATCAGGAGTCAACCCGCTGGGTAATTCGAACAGTCGTCCGACATCGTTTCCCAGGAACGGATCGTAGCTGTGTCCCAGGTAGCCTCCCCAGGCGACATGGGAACGGGATTTCATGTTGAGGACAACATAGGGAGG
>CAIWEX010000321.1 GCA_903911795.1 uncultured Schlesneria sp. | reverse complement strand
GGGTCGCGCGATTGCAGCCAGACTCCCAGACAGAGAACAAATACGGCTGCAGTCACCCAGACAACGCTTTGACGCCACCTCGATCGAGTTCGAAGGGTCGCTTCAATCGGCGGCGCCGTCTGCGTGACATCCTCACTGTCCAAATTGCGGATCGAAGCCATCGCGCGTTGAATCTGTGCTTCGCAATGCATTTTCTGCGGTCGAAACGCAGTCTCCAGCAGTCCTTGAATCCAAAGCAGATCCCCAATCCGCCGTTTCTGGCTTGAAGTCACCTTTTCCGTCGAATCCGACTCGCCATTTTCGAGCCAGTCGGAGACCGCTAGATCAGCACGTTCTTCATCGGGGTGTTCTTGCTCGTCAGTCATGGTGTCACCTCCGCAAGAGCCAGTTTTCGCTGCAAACATTCGAATAATCGCACGCGGGCACGTTGCAGTCGCTTCTTCAATGTTTCCAGATTAATTCCCAATTGTTCTGCCACGGACGATGACGTGTCATCGGTGGCATTGAGACGAGTTTCGATGGCAGCACGATACGGCTCTGGCAGCGAACGAACGCATTCCCGCAGGGCTTCAAGTTTTTCCGGCAACGTGTCCCCGCGTCCGTTACGCGCGAGCAATTCACACCGCGCGTCAAGATGTTCCAGCAGTTCAGTGTCACAGAGTGGCAAGATGCGGCGATTTTGACGCAACGCGGAAAGGATCACGTTGCCCGCGATCCCGCGCAGCCAGGGCCCAAACGGGCGTGAGCGATCATAATCAGGCAACCGACGCCAGGCGACGAGCAGCGTCTCCTGAAAGACATCGTCAGCAACGGACTGGTCTCGAACGACGGAGCGGATAAACACCATCAAGAGATCCGCATGTTCGCGGATCAGAATTTCAAAAACATCATGGGCATCCATCGTCGATTCCCGTCGCCAGTCATTTGTGACACTTGCGAAGTATGTCACCTGAGGAATGTTGTCGCAGAAGAGCAGTTTAGGGACAGGAATTCGAATCGGGCAGCAAGTTTCCGTCGTTTTTTCCAAATCATTTGCCGCAAAGTCGCATATCCACTTCCGTTAGGGTGCCTCGCACGTTTGCATGTCGGCAGCGTGACCGTCAAACTGTCCGGCCAGGGTGTGACGACAATTCGGGTCTCATGGTGGGAACCCGTTGAGGTTGCAGCTCGGTGTAAGGATTTTTGGTGATGCCGGGGCTGTTGTTGGTTGAACGCGATGCGGCCAGACGGGATGCGCTGCTGTTCGTCCTGGACGAAGCCGGGATTCCTGCTTCGGCATGCACCGATCATCCCCAGGCAATTGAGATCATTGCCACGACGAGTATTCCTCTGGTACTCGTCGGCGATGACGATCTATCGTTGCTCGACGAACTGCCACGACGTCCTGACGGAATGTTATCAGTCCCCGTGATTGTGCTGGTGAATCCTGTCAATGCGGCGGGGATTCTCGGCAGCATTTCGGTCGGAGCGCGCGCCATTGTTTCTCGAGACCGCCCGGCCAGTGAAATTGTCTCGCGAATTCGGTCGCTTTTGACTTCAACCGAGCCTGCGGCAATCGACCCTCATCGAGTGACGATCAGCGGTGACGGGTCGCCCCAGGAACGAACGTATCGTCAACAGGATCTGGTCGAGGCCCTGGAATCGGCCTGCGACGAAATCGCCCGGCTTCAGCAGCGGTACGACGACGAATTGTCGCAGCGCCGGAAAGTCGAACTGGCGTTGATGGAATCGGAGGCGTTCTATCAATCACTGGTCGAGACTCTGCCGCTGGCGATGCTGCGCAAGGATCTTCAGGGCCGATTTACGTTTGCCAACCGTCTGCTATGTGAAGCACTGCGTCGGACTCCCGATGAAATCGTCGGCCGAACGGATTACGACTTTTTTCCACGTGAGCTTGCCGAGAAGTATCGGGCTGACGACCGCATGGTGTTGGAAGCAGAACGCGATCTGGAAGTCACGGAAGAGTTTCAAACTCCGACGGGGGAGCGGCGATACACGCATGTCGTCAAGACGCCGGTTTATGATGCCAGCGGGAATCTGGTGGGAATTCAGGGGATCTTCTCGGACGTTACCGAGAAGAAGCGAGCGGAAATCGAACTCGAACACACGCGAGCCCGGTTACAGGCGGTACTGGACGCGGCAACGCAAGTTTCCATTATCGCCACAGATGTCGACGGTATCATTGATGTGTTCAATGCGGGTGCCGAACGGATGCTGGGGTATACGGCCGAAGAGATGGTCGGATTACGAACCCCCGAGATCATTCATCTGGAAAGTGAAGTGATCGCCCGCGGACGTGAATTAAGTCGCGAGTTCGATCGGCCGATCGAGGGGTTTCGAGTATTTGTGGAGAATGCGATTCTTGGCCAACCCGATCATCGGGAATGGACCTATGTCCGCAAGGATGGCAGTCGGCTGCCCGTCAGTCTTGTCGTGACATCGCGGTGTGATCGCGACGGAAATGTCATCGGATTCCTGGGTATCGCCACTGATATCTCGGCCCGAAAACGTGCGGAAGCGGATATCCTCAAGGCCAAAGAGGCAGCGGAAGCTGCAAACCGGGCCAAGAGTGATTTTCTGGCGAACATGAGCCATGAAATTCGGACTCCGATGAATGCGATCATCGGGATGACGGAACTGGTTCTTGACACCGAATTGAGCCTGACCCAGCGCGAATATCTCGCCATGGTCCACGAATCAGGCGAATCGCTTTTAGCCGTGATCAATGACATCCTCGATTTCTCGAAGATCGAAGCGGGCAAGTTGAATCTGGAGCGATTGCCATTCAATATCCGCGAAGTTCTCGGCGACACATTGAAGTCACTCTCACTGCGAGCGCATCGGAAGCGGCTGGAGCTGGTCTGCCATATCGAGCCCGACGTGCCGTTTGCCATTGAAGGGGACCCACATCGACTACGACAAATGGTGATCAACCTCGTTGGCAATGCCATCAAATTTACAGAGGTTGGCGAGGTGATTCTGGATGTCGCCGTCGACCGCATGGAAGCGAACGGGCCGATGCTTCACTTCCGCGTGTCGGATACGGGAGTCGGGATTCCTCAGGAAAAGCTGGATACGATCTTTGAAGCCTTCGAACAGGCGGATACATCGACGACGCGGCGTTACGGTGGAACGGGACTCGGACTGGCAATCGTCTCGCGGTTGGTTGACCTGATGGACGGAAACATCTGGGTAGAAAGTGAAGTCGGACGGGGAAGCGAATTCCATTTCACCGCCAGATTCGGAAATGCCAGTGCAGAACTGATCCCATCGATTTCAGAGATCCATCCTCCGGTTTTGCGGGGGCTGCGTGTGTTGATTGTGGATGACAACGCCACCAGCCGCCGAATTCTGATGGAGATGTTAACCAACTGGGGGATGCAGCCGCAGGCGGTTTCCACAGTCGCTGCGGGTCTCGCGGAACTGGAGCGATCGCATGCTCTGGGAACACCGTATGCGTTGATCCTGACAGACTCGAATATGCCAGATGAAGATGGGTTTGAACTGGCGCGCCAGATTCAGAATCGTCGAGGTCTGTGCGGCTCGCTGATCATGATGCTGACATCGGCCGATCGAAACGACGATCAGACGCGGTGCCAGGAACTGAGCATTTCGGCGTATCTGATCAAGCCGGTGAAGCAGTCAGAATTGTTAGACGCAATTGTTCAGGCGGTCGGTACAACGACGCAGTTGGCGGGTTCGGCGGTGTCACCAACGGCACCCTCCCGGACTGCGGAAAAGTCCAAGTCGATTCTGCTCGCCGAAGACAGCCTGATTAATCAGAAGCTCGCAATTGGTCTACTCGAGCGATGGGGCCATCGCGTCACCGTAGCCAACAACGGAGTTGAGGCGGTCAGCCTGTCAGGAAGTGGAACATTCGATCTGATCCTGATGGATGTCCAGATGCCCGAACTCGACGGCCTTGATGCGACCCGTTCGATTCGTCTTCGGGAGCAACAGTCGGGTGGACACCTCCCGATTATCGCGATGACGGCGCACGCAATGAAGGGGGACCGCGAATTGTGTCTGGCGGCGGGGATGGACGGGTACCTCATGAAACCAATACGAGCCGAGCAGTTATTCCGTCAAATCGAAGATCTCGCCGGGGGAATTTCAGCCAATGCGCGGCAGCCGGAAGCCTCAGCAGTTCTTTCGCAGGTGGCCGAGGAGCAGGCATCGCTGGTCGACTGGAATGTGGCAATCAAAGCCGTTAACAAGGATCAGGAGCTTTTGAGGCAAGTTGTGGATGCGTTTTTGTCAGAAGGTCCGCAACTGCTGGAAACGATGCGAGTTTCGTTCACAGCAGCCGATTCGAAGCGATTTCAGCGAGCGGCACATACTTTGAAGAGTGCACTCCGCACATTTGGTGTGGCGAGTGCGGATCCGGTCGAAGAACTGGAACTTGCCGCAAAGGAAAACTTCGCAAGAATCGATGAATCAACCGTTTCGAATGTGATCAGGCAGGTTCAGCCCGTCTTCCAAGAAATGGTGCACCACTTGCGGTCGATCCTTCCAAATGGGACGATCTGAAACTTCGACGGTACCGGAAGCGCCGGCCGTGGTTTCGCGCAAATGAAGAAATTCAACCAAGAGGAATGTCATGCCGACAATTCTCGTTGTCGATGACTCCGCAACAGACCGCTTGCTCGCAGGCGGACTGTTGTCAGAAAACGGCGACTTTGATGTCGAATACGCAGTCAATGGCAGCGATGCGATTGTCAAAATCGAATTGCATGTTCCCGACTTGATCGTTACCGACATGGACATGCCGGAAATCAACGGACTGGAACTGGTCGGTGTGGTCCGTAAAGCCTACCCCGTTGTTCCCGTTGTCTTGATGACAGCACGGGGCAGTGAAGAACTCGCGTTGAAGGCGCTGAGGGCTGGAGCGGCGAGTTATGTTCCAAAACGTCAACTTAATCCGGAACTTTTGGAGACTGTCATCCAAGTCTATTCAGCGGCACGTGAAGACCGTGGTCGAATTCGACTGATGCGCCGCATGTCCGAGCAGGAAGTGCACTTTACGATTGAAAACGACCATGAACTGATCGCGTCTCTGGTTCAGTATCTGAAGGATGGTGCAGCAGGAATGGGCATCTGTGACGAGGGAGATCGAGTCCGAACCGGGGTCGCCCTGCAGGAAGCGTTAACAAACGCCTGCCTCCATGGAAATCTCGAAGTTGATTCCGCGCTTCGCGAAGTCGATCATCGCCAATACTATGATCTGGCCCGTCAGCGCATGACCGAAGCACCGTATGCTCAGAGACGCATTCACGTGATTGCCCGATATAATCAGAACAGTGCCGAGTTCTGTATTCGAGACGAAGGGCCAGGATTCAATCGCTCATCATTACCGGATCCGACCGATCCGACGAATATTGAACGTCCGTGTGGACGAGGTTTGCTGCTGATGCAGACGTTTATGGATGAAGTCAAATACAACGCGACGGGAAACGAGGTCACGATGATCAAGCGTCGCCGTGTTCGCACTCAAGGGTCTGAACGATGAATCCCAGTAAAGTTTTTCGCGCTTCCACGATTGGGGACGTGCTGGTTGTCGAATTGGTTGGCGTCGTCAGCAGCCTGGCTGATGACAGCATCAATCGAGAACTCGATTCGGTACGGACTCGACTGCGGAGCGGCGGTCAGGCCAAGGTCGTGATCGACCTCGGACAGGTTGCATATTTCGGCTCCAGCATGCTGGAGGCAATCCGTGCGATCTGGAATGAACTGACACCGCACAACGGCCGCCTGGTCCTTTGCAACGCCTCAGAAGTCGGGCGGGAAATCATCCAGATTTCCAAGTTCGACCACCTCTGGCCACTCGTGGAATCACGCGCCGACGCTTTGAAGTTGATGCAAGCATGAATCGGAGGCGTAAGCGATGCGACGACTTGGATCTGCACTCATCGTTCTGCTGAGTTGCTCAAGTCTGATCGCATCTGAAGTTAATGGAGCGCGCCGCATCCCGAAGCTTGCCTCAGTTCCGGCAAATACGTGGGTCAAACTTCATGAGCAGGCGCCAACGGATGAGGTTCGGTTTCGGCGACAGGAACACGGCGGAAGCTGCTTCGATTCCAAGCGGGGGCGGATTATCCTGTTTGGTTCGAACACGCACGGTAAGGACTGGACGAACAGTCCTTTAATCTTCGATGTTGTCGAAAATCGCTGGTCACGGTTGTACCCGGATGACGAGCGTACCACCTATCGTGCCAATGATGAGGGTCTTCCCGTTGCTGGCCAGCAGGGCGACCATCCCTGGGCCATGCATACGTTTGGTTCTGTCGTCTACGATCCCGTGCGCGATGAGATGGTGGTCTGCTGCAACGATCCGCACATGGTTCCCGGCCGATTCACCGACGCGTTAAAAGGTGTCTGGGAGACGGTCAAACGGCATCCAACCTGGGCCTTCCGATTGAGCGACAATCGCTGGGAACCGCTTCCATGTCCCGCCGTTCATTTCTTCCCGTATGCCGCCGCTTGGGACAGTGACCGCAATATCATCGTCGGATACGGTAACGGCGTGTGGGAATTGAAAGGATCGCCGCGTCACTGGAACAAGGTTTTTGACAAGGCGCTGTGTGGCTGGCACAACAATGTTGTCTATGACAGCCGCCAGAAGGCATTCGTCGTATTTGGCAGCAACGAGAATTCCAACGATGTCATTCTGTATCGCCCAGAATCGGGCGAACATCGCAAACTGCCGACCGTCGGGCAACGTCCTCCCAAAGACCAGCACAATCCGATGTGCTACGACCCCAACATCGGTCGCACACTCGTTCTGGTGGATCACGTTCGCGACAGCGAGACTCCGACTGCAGGAAGTACGGAGTCCTGGCTCTTCGATCTGGCCACGGACAGTTGGCAGCACCTGCCATCAGCCACCTTACCGTTCGCTTGTGGCATGAACTACAATTGCCACTACGATCCGGTCAGCCATGCCTGCCTGCTGGTTGCCGATGCACCAACGTCACAGGGAAAAGTCGTGACTGTCTTCGCCATTCGCCTCTCGGTGGATTGAAAACGGCCGCGATGGGAATTTCATGTCCGATCTCAAATCCGGTTCGGCCGGAGCCTCACCGCCTCACCCTCCCGTCACGGGTGTGATTCGGAATTCCCTATTCAGGACAAGTACGTGCCTCGCTGCGCCCCTGCGTCGAATTCGTTCGCCAATTGCTCTGCGACCTCTTTCGTGATGACGCCCGCTTCGATCTGGGTTCGCAACTGCTTTCGGTATGACTCCAGCAACTGGGGCTGATCGTATCTGGCGAACTGCAGCATGTCGTTGATGCGACTTCCCGCGATGATTTTCGTCACGTGATACCGGCCGTCGTTATCAATCACGACCTGTGCCTCATTCGGGTTTCCGAAGAGATTGTGATGGCTTCCCATCACTTCCTGATAGGCCCCCGTCAAAAAGATGCCGAGGTAATAGTCCTGGCCATCTTTCCAGTCGTGAAGCTCCAACGTCTCGCGGACGTCTTTTAGGTCGATGAAGCGGTCAATCTTTCCGTCGCTGTCGCAGGTGACATCCACCAGCGTGGCGAAGTCCTGCGGTTTTTCGTCCAGGCGGTGAATCGGGACGACGGGAAACAATTGTTTGATCGCCCAACTGTCCGGAGCTGAACGAAAGAGCGAGAAATTGCACAGATACTTCTGGGCCAGGATCTTTTTCAGGTTCTCGAATTCTTCGTCCGGAAAACTCTCCTCTTGGGACTCATCGAGTGCTCGTGCACAAACTTCCCAGAAGAGAACTTCACCTTTGGCGCGGTCCTCCAGACTGATCAATCCCAGATTGAATTGCGTATGCAGTTCGTCCTTGTGTTCCAACGCGTCATGATAGTACTCGGCGTAATTCTTGCCGTTGATCGTATCGCACAGTTCTTTCAGTTCGGTGATGACCTGAGGGTCGTCAGCATCGATCGTCACCTCGGGTTGGTCCTGGGCAAAGGTTTCGATTTCATCCCGAATTGAGGTGATGAAGACCGTGTGGTAGGCGGTCATGAAGCGACCGCTTTCTGTCACGATATGCGGATGCGGTACGTTTTCTTCGTCGCAAACACCCTGGATGACGTAGACAACGCCGTTCGCGAATTCCTGCACCGTGTAATTGACACTCGATTCAAACCGCGTCTGCGATCCGTCGTAGTCCACCCCCAGTCCACCGCCGATGTCAAAGAATTCGATGGGACAACCGAGTTGTCGAAGTCGGCTGTAGACCCGTGCCCCTTCTTTCATCGCATTCTTCACTCGTTTGATATCAGTAATCTGTGATCCGATATGGAAGTGAAGCAGTTTAAGCTGACCATCGAGTTTTGCGTCCTTCAGAATCCGCACGGATTCCAGCAATTCTGAAGTCGTCAGGCCGAACTTTGCCGCGTCGCCCCCCGATGAAGCCCACTTACCAGAACCGCGTGAATAGAGCTTTGCGCGAAGTCCGATCCATGGTGCGATCCCGTGCTTCTGGGCCAGCTTTACAACTGTCTTCAGTTCGTTCAGCTTTTCGACAACAATGGTCACTCGCTTACCGGCCCGGACGGCAAGCATGGCCGTTTCGATGAAGGCTTCGTCCTTGAATCCATTGCACAGCATCAGTGAATCGGGAGACTGTTCCTGAGCGACCGCGGCATACAATTCGGCCTTCGACCCACATTCCAGGCCAACTCGATATCGGGCACTTTCCTTCAGGAATTCTTCAACCACTTCACGGCGCGGGTTCACTTTCATCGGGTAGACAGGATAGTGCAGCCCCTGGTATCCATATTCCTGGATCGCTGACTGATAAGCACCGACGAGTTTCCGAAGTTGACCAGCCAGAAGTTGAGGAAACCGTATCAGCAGAGGCAGTTGCAGCTTACGCTCGGAGAGCAGGTTGTCGACGAGATCTTTCAGGTCCACGAATCGCGGGTCGTCGCGCTGCGGGCGGACAATAATGTGTCCTTTGGAGTTGATATCAAAATATCCTGATGACCAGTTCTCGACTCCGTAGACCTGCTGGATGTATTGAAGTGTCTCATCATTCATGAATGTCTGCGCTCCGTGCGTGGTCAACTCGGCTGGTAATTTGGCGAGGAATTGTAATCATTGGAAAATGAGTTGCGGCAATCAACCGCGAAAGGCAATTCTTCGGTGCATTCTGGCACGGGCCGATGCATACTGGCGAGGATTTGACGCTCAAACAAGAATACCGATGACCGTTCGTTCCCGAATTGAGACTCTCCGTGGCTGCACAAGAGACTTCGACCCTTTCTGATCGTGTTCAGGCCTTACGTATCCCACCGTCTGGAAAAGGGGCCTCTGGCGGTTCCGGCCTGCCGTGGTTCATTTGCCTGATTCTGACCGGGGCAATCGCTTACCTGCTGTTCGTTGGGAATCCCTTTCAGACCAAGGTTGATCCCGACGAGGAAGAGACTTCCAAACCGGCTGCTGCGAAAACAACCGCGACTCCTGCCGCCGACTCGTCAGGAACAACTCCCGCCACTCCCGCAGGCGAGATTGCTCTGGAATCCAAGGGATACATTATTCCCGAGCAGCAGATCCTCGTCAGCCCCCAGGTCAGCGGTCGCGTGATCGAACTGAATTTTGATGCGGGGCAACGGGTCGATAAGGATTTCGTCCTCGCGGTTCTGGACAACACTGAATACCTCGCCGAATACGATCGCATCAGCGCTTCTCTGGATTCCGCGAAACAAAATGTCGCTGAAATGGAAGAGGGAAATCGGCCTGATGAAAAGGCGCAGTCCAAAGCCGAGTTGGGCGAAGCTGAAGCAAATCTCGCTCAGGCCCTGCGAGATTACCAGCGGAAGAAGGAACTGCTGGAGAAGAAGGTCATTTCAAAAGAAGACTTTGAAGCCGCAGAATTTCAATATCTGGCATTGGTCAAGCGAGTCGATCGGCTTTCGGCGAGCAGTCGCCTGATGGATGAAGGGGTTCGCACCGAACGGAAGCGAATGGCAAAAGCTCAGGCCAATCAGGTGGAAGCAGAACTGCGTCGAGCCAAATGGCGATTGGATAACTGCATCATTACCGCACCGATCAGTGGAACGATCCTCAAGAAGAATGCGGAGTTGGGAAATCTGGTCAACCCAGTCGCGTTCAATGGTTCGTTCAGTCTGTGCGACATCGCCGACCTTTCGAAACTGGAAGTGGACCTGAGCATCCAGGAACGAGACATCTCGCGAGTCTTCAAAGGACAGAAATGCAAAGTGCGGGCAGAAGCATTT
>CAIWEX010000320.1 GCA_903911795.1 uncultured Schlesneria sp. | reverse complement strand
TGTCACATTTTTTCCGCCAATTTCCTTATACATTTGCACGAGCGGCGGGGAGTACCCAGCCGAGTTTTGTTGGCCCTTGGCTTCGCCGAGATTACTCGGCGGCTCGTTTTGCTGATAGTTCTGGATAAGCGGCGGCGGTTGCCTCTTCCTCCTCCGTCGCCTGGGACGTTCATAGCGGCTGCGCAGCCTATGCAACTGAGAGTGAACGGAGTGCCTGTCTGGTACCTCTTCGGCACCCTGTTCCAGTCCACTTCTTCCGTGGTGATGTCCATAAGCCCATCCACGTCAATGCGGCACATTGGCTTCGCGAGACACATTCTCCGGGGCGTTCTGAAGACTTTGTGAACCAGATCTGCTATCAAACCGCGAAGGAAACGAAGTCACATCCGCAAAGATAGTTGTATGCCAAGCGAATCCAATTCCACTTCCTCCAGCCTGGTACTGATTCTCGGCGGCGGAATTCATGGTGCCGCCGTGGCTCGGGAACTGGTGCTCAACGGAATTTCCGTCATCCTGGCCGATTCAGGTGATCTGGCAACCGGCGCCACGTCGAAGTCGTCGCGGCTGATTCATGGTGGACTGCGGTATCTCGAATATGGTGATGTCCGACTGGTCCGTGAATCGCTGCTGGAACGAGGCAGGCTGCTGAAACTGGCACCTCAATTTGTGCGACCATTGCGTCTGTTCGTACCGACCCGCAAACGCTGGTCGGGATTGCTGCGTTCCGCTCTGGGATTCTTCAAGCTGGCGCGAACTCGATTTGGTCGTCGATTGATGGGGCGGACTGAGCGCCGGGCACCGCGCGGTTTCTGGCCCATTCGTTTTGGACTGTGGATGTACGACCTGTTTTCGTGGGGTGACGGTTTGCCTCGGAGTCAGGGTTTCAAGATGGCTCGCGGAGGCAAGCCACCAATCCAAGACCATCCGGTGATAGCGCCGCAGTATCGCCGGATCTGTGCCTACTCGGATGCGCAGATGCTCTATCCAGAACGGTGTGTCATCGCGTTGCTCCGCGAGGCTGAACAGGTCGCACGTGAACAGCACGTTTCGCTGCAAATTCTGCCACACGCGACCGTGAACTGGCAGGCAGATTCGATGGTGATCTCGCAAGGTGAAGGGACGCCCGTTCAATGCATTCGGCCAGACCTGGTAGTCAATTGCAGTGGAGCCTGGGGAGACCTGACACTGAACGCCATTGATGCGGCGACGATTCCATTGTTTGCTGGAACGAAAGGAAGTCACCTCGTTACTCGGCATCCCGCGTTGAAAAAGGCCCTCGGTGGTTTCGGCATCTATGCCGAAACCGGCGACCGCCGCCTGGCCTTCGTCCTCCCTTTCGGAGAGGCAGTACTGGTCGGAACCACGGATGAAGAGTGGATCGGTGATCCTGCCAACGCGGTTGCCAGCGACGAGGAATTGTCGTACTTGCTGACGGTGGTTGAGGGAGTCTTCGGGTTGAAAATGACACGAGACGATATCGAATCACATTACAGTGGTGTCCGGCCGCTGCCACGGACCAATGACACCAGCAACGCAGCCATCTCACGCGATCATTCACTCACGGAACACCGTCTTCACGGCGTCCCCGTGGTGACGCTTGTCGGTGGCAAGCTGACGACATTTCGATCAGTCGCTCAACAGATTGCCAATCGAATCTTTCAGAATCTCCGCAGAACTCGAAGCAACTCCACCGATCATCGAGTTCTCGTAGGCGGCGACAACTTTCCAGTTGATGATGCGGCAAGGAGCAGCCTCTGGCTGCGGTGGGCGAATGAGTACAACACCTCGGTCGATGAAATCGCATTCCTGTGGCCACTGTACGGAATGCAGATCACCCAGATCTTCAATCAAGTGGCGTCATTGCCACGTGTTCCGGTGGCTGGAACGAATCTGTCACAACGCGTTGTACGGTGGGTGATCGATAATGAATGGATCGGAAAGATCAATCCGCTCGATGATCTCGTGGAACGACGGCTGATGCTGATTTTTGCACCGAACCTGTCGCTGGCCACGCTGAGCGACCTCGCTGAATTGCTTGTGCAATGTCAACGATTGTTACCTGATGCTGTTGACAGGACGATTGAAGCGACGCGAGAGCGATTGCGAGTGCATTACGGTCGCAACGTCG
>CAIWEX010000319.1 GCA_903911795.1 uncultured Schlesneria sp. | reverse complement strand
CTCCAAGATCCCCTGAATTTACGGTCTTCTCCAACTTCGCGATACAGTAAAATGCAATGCGCTCTAGGTCGTGCTCGAGTGTGAAATCATGGGCTCTTGAGGGAGCCTCCCGTAATGATCTCTGATCAGCGATTATGAGCGTTCATCAGCGGTTCCCTCTTTCCGTTAAATTCTGCGGAAGCGCGTCGCAAGCGCACAGAAAAAAGCCGGGCGGATCTGATGATCCGCCCGGCTGTACTTATGCCGATCAGCAACTGACCGAAACCCGAACTACTTCGCCGCTGCGGCGCGTTCGGCCTTTTCCTTCAATCGCTTTTCTACAACTTCGTCCTGCAGACCGCGTGGCAGCATCGAGTACCGCGCGAATTCCATGCTGAACGTTCCCTTACCCTGCGTCATCGATCGCAGTTCGTTTGCGTAATCGAACATGCTGGCCAGCGGAACTTCGGCGATGATGACGGCGATCCCCATGTTGGTTTCCGTCGAATTCACCACGCCTCGCTTGCTGCTCAGGTGTCCGGTGACGTTCCCCTGATATTCATCAGGAACTTCCACTTCCAGCTTCATGATCGGTTCGAGCAAACCAATCTGAGCCTTCTTCAACGTTTCACGCATACAATCGAACGCACAGATATTGAACGCCATTTCGGACGAGTCAACATCGTGGTAGCTACCGTCCTGCAGAACCATCTGCACATTCACAACTTCACATTCACACAGTGGTCCCTTGACCAGTGCTCGCTGGAAACCTTCGTCAATTGGCTTGATGTATTCCTTGGGAATACGTCCACCAGTGACGTCGTTCACGAATTCGTAGGCGATCGCGCTGTCTTCCGGCAGCGGAACGAGCTTGCCCACAACGTGACCGAACTGGCCCGAGCCCCCGGTCTGCTTCTTGTGCTTGTAGTTGAACTCGACTTCGCGTGTCGGGGTTTCCCGATAGGCGACGCGCGGGTTCCCTACGATGCACTCGACACCGTATTCACGCTTGATTCGCTCAACATAAATATCCAGGTGCAACTGGCCCATCCCTGCGATCAGGGTCTGGCCGGTTTCTTCGTCGGTCAGAACCCGGAACGTCGGATCTTCACGGCGGAACCGTTCCAGAGCCTTTCCGAGTTTGTCGGCGCCGTCACGCTTTGCCGGTTCAATACTCAGTCGGATCACAGCATCGGGAACGAAGATGCTTTCCAGCGAATAGGTGATCCCTTCGCTGCAGAACGTATCCCCTGACGCGCAATCGACACCGACCAGTGCGACGATGTCACCGGCTTCCGCCACGTCCACGTCTTCACGATCGTTGGCATGCATCCGCACCAGTCGCCCGAATCGGACCTTCTTGCCAGTACGAGTGTTGAAGTAGCTGTCGCCCTTCACGATCTTACCCTGGTAAATACGGGTATAAGTCAATTGACCGTATTGCTCGACAACGGTCTTGAATGCCATGCAGACCATCGGCTTCGTCGGATCGGAGGTCAGTTTGACGCGGTTCCAGTTTGGATCCTTCGTCTCTTCTTCCGATTTCGGCTTCTGCAGTTGATCGATGGCAGTCATCGTACGATCGAGCGGGCTGGGGAGGAAGTAGGTCACGCCGTCGAGCGCTTCCTGCACACCCTTGTTCTTGTAGGCCGAGCCCATCATGACGGGAGTAATCTGCAGGGCGATGGTCGCATCGCGAATGACCTTGCGGATTTCGTCCACGCTGATTTCCGACTCTTCCAGCAGCTTTTCCATCATGGAATCACTGAACATCGAGAGCGTTTCGAGCATCTGATGTCGAGCTTCCTTCGCCTTGGCTTCGTATTCGGCAGGGATCGCTTCACGACGGATGTATTCGCCGTCGTCACCGTCAAAGAAGATCGCTTCCATCGTCAGCAGGTCGACGACACCCTGGAAGGCGGCTTCACGACCCATTGGCAATTGCAGAGGAACCGGGATCACGCCCAGCTTTTCACGAATCTGATTGATCACCTTGTCTGGGTTTGCCCCCGTTCGGTCCATCTTGTTGATGAACGCAATTCGGGGAACCTTGTAGCGCTTCATCTGGCGATCGACCGTCAGCGACTGGCTCTGCACACCACCGACCGAGCAGAGAACGAGGATCGCACCGTCGAGAACGCGCAGCGATCGTTCGACTTCCACGGTGAAGTCGACGTGCCCCGGGGTGTCGATGACGTTGATCGTGAAATCGTTCCAATGCACCTGCGTCGCCGCAGCGGTGATGGTGATCCCTTTTTCTCGTTCGAGTTCCATGAAGTCCATCGTCGCGCCGACTTTGTCCTTCCCTTTGACTTCGTGAATCTCATGGATTCGGCCGGAGTAGAACAGGATACGTTCGGTGAGGGTCGTCTTGCCCGAGTCGATGTGGGCGGAAATACCGATGTTGCGTACTTTTTCGAGATTCATGGCGTTTTACAGTTTTTTAAATCGCGGTGGGAACGGTGCGGTTCCGGCCACACTCAGCCGGGACCTACAGGGTGCATGGAAACAACGCAATCACTGAGAGGCTCGAAGGTTACGAGTCCTCATGGACGAAAGCGAAATTTCACTGGGATTGAGAAGTAAGGGGGGTGCCTCGTGAAGCGCACGGAAGAAATAGCCGGCGAACAGGTTCACCACAGTGAGGCGCTGCGATGAACCTTACCGAACTGAGCGAATCGTGCATTTCCTAGGCATAGTTAACCCGCTGGAATGGACTGGCCTGCCGTGGCAAGTCGTCGGTGGGACTGACTTCAAGCTGTGTCGGGCGCTTCGTCCGCGCCGTCAATGCAAGAGCCTCAATACTAACGGCAAAATCGTCTCGCGGGAAGAGCGGAATCTGATGTTCACGGGAAATTCTTCTTGGATCGACGGAAATCTGTGACCGCTGAGCCGTGGGGGAACCGCTGATGAACACTCATGAACGCTGATCAGACAGGGCGGATGAGCATGATCGGCGGTGATCGGCGCGGGTCTCCTGACCCCGCCGAAACGCCCGACCGAAGGTCTCCTCTTCGATTCAGGCCAGACAGTTGGCAGGACGATGAGGGGCAGAACGATGAAGAATCAGGATTGAGATCGCTTCCATCGTTCTGCCTTACGGAAATTGAATTGACTAGCAGCGTGTTCGGCGCGGGTCTCCCGACCCCGCCGAAACGCCCGACCGAAGGTCTCCTCTTCGATTCAGGCCAGACAGTTGGCAGGACGATGAGGGGCAGAACG
>CAIWEX010000318.1 GCA_903911795.1 uncultured Schlesneria sp. | reverse complement strand
TCGTATCGCGGAGATCTGTGACCACGTCTTCGCAGCGATGTCCAGGACCCACGTATCCGCGAGTAACTGATCGAGCTGATCACCTCCAAACAGCACAATCTTCTGATGCTCGACATCATAGGCCAATTGTGAATTCGCACGTTGCGGGGGTTGACCCGCGAGGTCGAGTTGCGACCATTCGTTCTTCGCAGGACTATATGTCCAGGTACCGGGATCACCCCTCTCTGTCTGGACATTGCCACCACCAAACAACACGAATTTCCGCTCGGCGTGGTGATAGCAGATCGAACTCCAGAGCAATGTTCCCCCGAGAGCCGTTTCGGGGTTTGTGGCCGGTTTCAGATCGGCCCAGACGCGGCTGATCGGGTCGTAGCGAAACGTCCGACCGGCTGTGAAAAAGTAGAAGCATTTTGTATCGGGGTCGTAGTCATAGTTCCGTCCCAGAGCGAATGTGCCGTAGACAGTCCCGTTGGGTCGCTCGGGTCCTTCGCGATCCAGAAAATGAAAGTTTTCATCCTTCCACGCCGGCGCCGTGCAATCACCAAACTGCGGTCCCCAATCCTTTCCCTCAGGAAAGTCGTTGGCCCATTTCGCTTCCTTCACATCCAGTGACAGAACATCGTAGGGGCGAGGCAGTTTATATTTTCCCCACGAGGTCCTGCCTCCGAGGACGATGAACCGTTTGGAAAGCGGAGAGTAGCCAATCGGGATATCCCAGCGTTCGCCGTTAATCGTCGCCTGCTCGAGTCGAGCCCACGTATTTGGTACAGCGTCCTGACCTGCGGCCACTCCAAATAGAACAAGAGTCAACGCGACAACGTGCAACGGTACGAAGACAATCGGGTGCGAATGCATGGAATTTCCTATTCGAAAAGCAACTGGCGACCGTTTCAAGGATCAGTCGCAGTTCGATGGCGTTCGTGAATAGCTCCTGGAATCGTTGCTGATTGCTCGAAGTGATTTATTTGCGTAAGCGATCAGCCGTCAGTGTTGCGCGGTCATTTCCAGATGGTCACCAGCAGCAGGCGCCAGCAGTGGTAGCAGCAACCTTTGAAAAATCATCTTCTGCGGGTATTTGATCAGCGTTCATCAGTGTTTATCAGCGGTTCAACCCTCTACGCTCTCGCACACCACCGTCGAATCATCTGCTCGTAAACGTCGGTTCCGGCGTCGAATTGACTCAATGCAATCCATTCGTCGTCCGTGTGAGCCTGCTGGATACTTCCAGGGCCGATGACCAGGATCTGCTTCAATTCTGTGAAGCAGACGCCGTCAGTTCCATAGCTCACTGTTTTTGCCTGCGATTTCCCGGCGATCTTCAGCGTTTCCTGGACAAACTCGGAATTGGGATCGCCCGAGAGCGGTAATCCGCGACATTCGAGATGGAATTCCAGGTTGCACTGCGCGGCAGCGGCTCGCGCCCGCTCGACGAGCTGATCGGCATCTTGTCCCGGCATCGGTCGGAAATAGACTGTGCAGACACTCTCTGGTGCGGTGATGTTCACGGCACAATGATGATCGTTGATTCCCAGATTCCAACTGATCCAGGGAGGGTCGAACGCGTCGTTTCTCCATGCCGGGTCTGCCAACGTTTCGTCGTGAATCCGTTTCATCTCCATCAGGAACGGAATCATCGCCATGTTTGCGTTCACACCGTGACGAGTACTCGAATGAGCAGCCTTGCCGCGCGAGATGACTCGAAATCCATAGATCCCCTTGTGTGCATAAACAACGTTCAGCTCCGTCGGCTCACCAATAATCGCACGACTTTGTCCGGCCACCATTTCCCGGTAGAAGGTCGAGGCGTCAACCACACGACGAGCTCCGTGAAAGCCGACCTCTTCATCGGCAGTACAGACGATATACAGCGGCGACGTCAATTCCACGTCGCGCATCCGCGCGGCAGCGGCCAGCATACACGCGAGCGAACCTTTCATGTCGCAACTGCCGCGTCCATACAACCGACCATCGCGAACGGTCGGCGTAAATGGGCCGTGCACGGCGTCCGTCCAGGTATCCGCCGGCACCACATCCGTGTGAGAGAAATACGCCAGGCCACCGATTCCTGGTCCTTTGCGACCAATCACATTGACCTTGGGAACGCCATGGGGATCGAGGAACTCCTGTCGTTCGACCTGAAAGCCGAGGTCGACCAGATGCTTCTCGACAACGGCACTGACAGGAGCGTTCGAGTCCCGACTGACGGATGGGACGGCGACCAGCGACTTTGCATATTCCAAGGCATCAGCCACGAGATTCATCTCCCGGATCGGGTTGCGATTCGATGTTTTGTGAGTCATCCGCCGGATATCCCAGGATATCCCCAATCTTGTTCAGCGACTGCGTCAGCGGGCGAATCTGGTTCACTCGGCACGACGTGTGGATTGGGCAATGTCCTGTACAGTTCTCGTCAGAATTCTCGACAAGGAATTTTCCGTCCCGAATCCCCCTGGCGAGTTTCGGGATGACCTCATCCATTGCCTGTTCGAGCGACGAGACCAGATCTGTTGGCATCGCGACCAATGTCTTGCTGTCACGCTGGTAACCCCGTTTGAAACCCGTCGCCTTCAGGCTCCAATACCCCATCTGATAAGACTCCGCATCGACACCGGCAATACCAAGTCGCCGGATCGCCAGTGCATAGAGTGCCAACTGCAGCGATCGGCCCGCACGCAGGTCATTCTCGTTCGAACGTGGGGGATTGCCCGTCTTGTAGTCAATCACATTGAAGACTCGTCGACCTGCGGTAAAGCCCGTATCCACGCGATCGATTCGACCTCGAACATTTACGATGGCATTGGCCGAACCGAAGACCAGCGGATCTGTTGCTTCTTCACCGGCAACGCGGCCACCGGGATTTCCGAACGGAATTTCCGGCGGCAGCGCGGAAACTCCACCCGTCCAGACTTCTTGTAATTGTGCGGCGTAGTTGATCTGCTGCTTTGCGAACGCCCGGCCCCATTCCATCAACAATCGCTCTTCAATCGAAGTCAGTGCTCGCTGCAATTCGGTCTCATGGAATCGCTTCGCCAGATGATCTTGGACCAGTTCATGGAACCGCTCGGCCAAGCGCTCTTCAGGCAGATCCAGGCCTTCTCGCAGCATCTGAGCCAGCACGACGTGCACCAGACTCCCTCGAGCCGCGTAGTCCGTCCCCTCTTCGGGAGTCACCAGGTCATCGACTTTCAGGACGCTGTTGACCCAGAAGCGGAACGGACACGTCGCATACGCTTCCAGTTCCGTCGCACTGAACTGATGTCGAGTCCCGAATCGCTGCCAAAGTGCCGACATATTCTGTGGAGCTTCCAGCCGCCCTTCGTAGCGGGTAAACCCACGTTCATGAAACCGTGCGGCATTCACATCGATCGAGGCAAGAATATTGTGACCAGTCGCAAGCCAGCCGGGTCGCTCGGCCAATTTTGAAAACAGGCCGGGATGCCCCGAGCGGCCTTCGCTGATCGCCAGCAGCCTGAGATCGGATTCGGTCATCGTCCGCAGGCTGGTCGGAACGGGATCAAGCTGTCCTTCATGGCAAACCGTCAGGGCATGTTCATCGAATAACGACCGCAACGCGACCAGATAGGGGCTGGCAAACACCGGTTGCCCCTTGGAATTGACGGCGGGATAGGTCAACGTCAGTTGTATTCGGGCTCGCG
Organism: uncultured Schlesneria sp.; assembly: GCA_903911795.1. Taxonomy (GTDB): domain Bacteria; phylum Planctomycetota; class Planctomycetia; order Planctomycetales; family Planctomycetaceae; genus Schlesneria. The sequence continues at coordinate 607 of CAIWEX010000318.1, read as the reverse complement.
TGACGACACTGTAAAACAGGAACATTTCGTCACGTTGATGCTGTTCACGATGTTGCAGAGGCAGGCCTCGCCGGGCGAACTCCTGGCGTTCGACTTCTCCGAACAGACAATCGTCGCCACGATTGAGTGGAAAACTGCTTTCCGCAAGGCCGACGACGAACAGGTAGGGAACATCGATGTGCCGTGCCTGTTCCACGTCCATGATCCGGACGCATCCTCCTGGATCGCTACCCGCCTTGATCTGTTCGCCCCCCAGCAGGTCTCGCAATTCCGCAGTAAATCCCGCCAGATCGAGACGCAACTGCTTGACGCTCTTAGTATCGGCCGACAAGACCAGCCGTCGTTCTGCTTCTCCTGCCGTCCGGATAATGCCCTGCAATAGATCCCAGTCGCGGGCATCGTTGGAAATGCTGGAACCTGGTGGGACCGCATCAGATGTTTGCCAGCCCAAGTCTCGACCGAGCGATGCAATCACATCTCCCCAGTCCGTGAGCGAACACTTCTTGCGCAGACGCTCCATGATCTGCGACAGTCGTTTTAGAATCGCTTCGGCACGCTTGGCGAGTGCCGCGACAGTGGCTTGAGTATCCCCGGTGAACTCTTCGCC
>CAIWEX010000317.1 GCA_903911795.1 uncultured Schlesneria sp. | reverse complement strand
CGAGTTTTCCCTTCGCCTGCCAAATCATTTTCGTTCCTGGCAAGACCTCGACCGTTAACACACGTTGTCGACGCTCGCCTTGTTGAATCTTCATCGACCAGATCGATGTTCGACGGCAGGCGCAGTCGTGGATGTACGTCGCCACGCAATGCTTCATGATCCCACCTTCCACACGAAGCTCCCTGTCCGAGAGCAGTTCGTCAATCGTCCAGAGCAAGTCCCCCTGTGCCTGCCGGAATGGGCCAATGTTCGTTCTTTCCCAGCCAGGAGTAGATTGAGTCAGCGCTGGCAGTTTTGACATCAGTTCCGTCCGCCAGTTTGCCATGTGCCGTCGCAATGACATCAACGACCGGCCTCCGATTGTGAACTCAGGTTGGAGCGGTTGTTGGCCGGCCCCCTCTCCCCAAACAGTCTCGGCGGGCTGGAATCGCTGCTGGTCAACGAATCGCACAATTGCGAGGATTTCGTCGGCAGAGATTTGCGAGTTTGTAATGAGGAAACGGATCACTGATTCCCAGAAGTCTTCGTGCTCCGTGGGATTGCCGAGAATGGTCCTCGACACCAGCAGTCGGGCGAGTCGATTGTCACCGCCGAGCGAGCGAATCTGTCCCCACCGCAAGGCTTTCGACGGATTCAAATCATCGGGAGCCTGCATGAAGAATAACGCCGCTTGTCGTGTCACTCCGATTGGGACTGGCCATTGGAACTGACGGATACTGTGGCCTGATGCGAGGTGCAGATACAGGTCAACGTCACGCGGATTTTCGTCGTCACTGATCCAGACGGGTGCCATGAAGTTCGGGACGGGATATTCGTCGAACAGGTGACTCACCAGGGACCTGAACTGAACGAAAGAAGTTGCGACGGGCGCGATCCAGACTTCGGGCGGCCGTTGCCATGCATCCGAATGTCGCGCCATCCGGGCGCAGCCGCGGACAACCCGTTCGATACCGAAGAGATCGGTGCTGCCTCGTTCCGAAGAGGGAATAAGCAGTCTGGACGAGGCACGCACGGCATGCACGAGTCGCCAGAACGGTTCACGAAATTGCCCCAGCGGATGGGCGAACCTGCAGATCAGGTCATCCAGCATCCACTTGGCATGCTGCCTTCGATTGAGAGAGGACATAGCGTTGGCTCGGAGAGATTCGTACGGACCGGTGCCGGGCAGACATCCCGCCTCGGCGAATGTCAGCGACGAATCTCAACCAACGCCTGCTCTTCAGAGTCCGTATCCTCGTTCCATTGCCATCATCCTTATTTGTCTGCACGCTACGGGGACCGAACCGCTACGGCAGAAATATTGTCCAGAACAGAATGCTCCGAGAAAGATGACACATCACCGCACGAATGGTTCGGGGAATGATCGTCAAACACCGCGTTAGGATTCACTGCAAAGCATCAATGCCGATGCCCGCTTCTGGGTGTGCCACTGGCGATCGCCTTGGATCGCCAGTGCCCATGTGGTTGCTATACACAATGGATATCTGTGGCAATGTCCCAAGATTTTAACGGATTGGCATACGGCGACATTTGAGATGGGCTTCAGCGGAGCAACACCCAGTTGTTGAAACGACATACTGTTTGGGAGTGTCCGAGTAAGACATCCTTTCGGTATTGCCAGGTAGGACGGGACCGATCGAAACCTGTCCACGTAACGAGACGTCATGCCGGCCATCGACGATCTGCCGAGTGGGGATGGTCGTATATTCGCTCGCATGCTTCCGATGCAAATACCTTTGACACCGATCTACTGACGATCCATAGCTTCCTGTGGGACGTTGGTGTCCCGATAGATCCTTGAGCACGTCTGACACCGACCCAACCAACGTCACGCGTTACCGACGTCGCATTGGCACTGGCGATCCAAGGCGATCGCCAGTGGCACCCCAAAGCAGTCCGTTTGGTTCGATTTGCGTCCTTGGATCGACAGTGCCACCCAGCCGGAAACGAAGGCGATCCCGAGTAACGACAAGGAAATTGCGAGTAACAGTGAAGGGCCCGAGTTTCAGTACTTTAGAATTAGAGATGAGGCAATTAGGCGGGTAGTTTAGTGGTTCGTCCAATTTGGATGATTGCGGCTGGGTGGCCGGGGTTGGACCAACGGGAAGCCCCGGTTGAATGTCGATCGACATTGATCACAAACTCGTTATGGATACCAATGGCTTCGCAAAATCCGGGGCTTCATTCGCAAAACCTCAGTGCAGCACCGGGCCACCCAGTCGCTATGTTTTGATCGTCGACGACGTTCGTTTGAACGAAGCGAGCGGAATCGATTCCGGGTCGATCGCCGTCATCTCACCCTCAAGG
>CAIWEX010000316.1 GCA_903911795.1 uncultured Schlesneria sp. | reverse complement strand
GAATTTGCCACCACCGATCCCGACTACTATCGCTGGACGCAGTGGATTTTCCTGCAGATCTTCGATACCTGGTACGATCCCGCGTTGGTCTGGACGGGCCCTGATGGCGTCACCCGCAAGGGAAAAGGTCGACCGATCAGTGAATTGCCGATTCCTGCAGAGATCGCTTCTCAGGGAGAATCAGCCGTCCGGCGCTATCAGGACAAACATCGGCTGGCCTACCAGCATGAGGCTCCGGTGAACTGGTGCCCTGCGCTCGGAACGGTGCTCGCCAATGAAGAAATCATTGACGGGAAAAGTGAACGGGGTGGACATCCTGTCGAGAGAGTCCCGCTACGACAATGGCTGCTGCGGATCACTTCGTATGGCGATCGCCTCGCTGATGAACTCGAACCCCTGAACTGGCCGGAATCCATCAAGCTGATGCAGCGTAATTGGATCGGCCGCAGTGAAGGTGCGGAAGTCGATTTCTATCTTGCTCCCGCGGGAGCCGATCCGAAGTCATCGTTCGAAGCTTGGAAAAAGGAACGCGCCGGATCCGGGTATCCGGCAGAACCCAACAGCGATGTCTTGCGAATCTATACGACTCGCCCGGACACGTTGTTTGGCGCAACCTACATGGTTCTGTCACCCGAACATCCTGCCGTTGATCGGCTGACGACACCGTCACAACGCGGTGCCGTCGATGCCTACCGTCATCAGGCGGCCATGAAAAGCGACCTCGATCGAACCGATCTCGCCAAAGACAAGACGGGCGTATTCACGGGCGGCTATGCGATCAACCCGGTGAACGGCCAACCTGTCCCCGTCTGGATCGCCGATTACGTGCTGATCAGTTACGGAACCGGGGCCATCATGGCTGTTCCAGCTCACGACTTGCGTGACTGGGAATTTGCCGTCAAATTCCAGATCCCGATTATTCCCGTGGTACAACCACCCGCCGGCTACCAGCCGTCCAAGGACGAACTTGCCCTGCAGATCACACCAGAAGCCGGTCACACTGGCCCAGTCTGCCCGATGATCAGCGAAGGGACCGCGATCAATTCCGAGCGATTCAATGGATTGCCAACTCAGGAATTCAAGTCGAAAATCACTGCTGAATTGAACGCAAACGGACTCGGGAAAAAGGCGATCAACTACCGGCTACGCGACTGGCTCTTCTCACGTCAGCGTTACTGGGGCGAGCCATTCCCGATTTGGCACGAGCTGGATGCCAGCGGCGAACCAACGGGACTGATGCGAACCGATGCGGCCACCAGTCTGCCGGTACTGCTGCCGGAACTCGCAGAATTCAAGCCGACGGGAACTCCTGACCCGATGCTGTCCAAGGCACCGGCCGAATGGTTGTACAATACCGCGTCTGATGGTGTGCGGCTGAAACGTGAAACCAACACGATGCCTCAATGGGCCGGATCGTGCTGGTATTACCTTCGCTTCGCAGATCCGAAGAATACGGAAAGCTTCATTGCCCCCGGTGTCGAAAAGAACTGGTAGCCAGTCGATCTTTACGTCGGTGGTGCCGAGCATGCGGTGCTGCACCTGCTCTATTCGCGATTCTGGCACAAGGTGCTGTTTGATCGCGGATTGGTGTCAACGTGCGAGCCATTCCAGCGACTCGTGAACCAGGGAATGATTCTCGGGGATACCGACTATCACATCTCCAGTGAGACGTTTGCAGCGAATCAAACGGTCTTGGAATCGTTGAGACTGAACTTGCTTCGATTCAAAGAGGACGATGTTGAAATCGTCGCTTTGCGAAACCCGTCGGACAATCCCGACGAATTCTGTCCGCTGAAGGAAGACCAGATCCTGAAGGACAAGGGCAAGACATTGCTCAAGGGGACCGACATTGAACTGATCGGTCGTACCGACAAAATGTCGAAGAGTCGCAAGAACGTCGTTAATCCCGACAAAGTGGTCGACGAGTACGGTGCAGACTCGCTGCGTCTCTATGAAATGTTCATGGGGCCGCTGGAAGCGGTGAAGCCATGGAGCATGAAGGGGGTCGAAGGTGTCTCGCGGTTCCTTGGTCGAGTCTGGCGAATGATCGCCGACGAGCGAGTCGAAGACGTGATCCAGTTGAACCCTGCGATTCAGGATGTGGCACCTACCGCAGCACAGCAGCGGGTTTTGCACCAGACGATCAAGTCGGTCACTCGCGATATCGAGTCGCTCGGTTTTAACACCGCAATCAGCCGCATGATGGAATTCGTCAACGAATTCCTGGCACTCGACGTGCGACCACGAGCTGTGATGGACCCGTTTGTACTGCTGCTGAGCCCTTTCGCTCCGCATCTGGCCGAGGAACTGTGGCAATTGCTCGGCCATACCTCAACGCTGGCGTACGAACCATGGCCGAAGCATGACGAACAATACCTCGTCGAGAACGAAGTCGAAATTCCGGTGCAGATCAACGGAAAACTGCGAGGCAAGGTCACTGTTCCTACGGGTGCAGACCAGGCCACGATCGAAGCTGCAGCCAAGAAAGATGACAGCATCGCGGCACTGATGGCTGGGAAGACGATCGTGAAAACGATCGTAATTCCAGGGAAAATGGTCAATTTCGTCGTGAAATAGGGATTGCGTTAGAATGATTCTCGATCTGTTCAAACTGGATGGACGTGTCGCACTCGTGACGGGAGCCAGTCGTGGCCTCGGTCAATCGATGGCACTGGGACTCGCCGAAGCGGGTGCCGATATCGTTGCCGTCAGCAGTTCCGGCGAGTGCGAGGAGATCGAAGAACTGGTTCGCGAGACCGGCCGACGATTCTGGCACGTGAAGTGTGATCTGGGCCAGCCGAGCGATCGAGTCGGGTTGATCGACCGGGTCCTTGACCAGACGGGGCGACTCGACATCCTCGTCAATAACGCAGGGATTTCTCAACGTCACCCGCCCGAAGAATACCCGCTCAGCGAATGGCACCTGTTGATGGAAGTCCACTTGCATGCCTCGTTTGACCTTTCACAGCAGGCGGCCAAGACGATGCTGGAGCGGGGCCGGGGAAAGATTATCAACATTGGTTCCGTCATGTCGTACGAAGGGGGATTGAATATTCCTGCGTATGCCGCCGCCAAACATGCCCTTGCCGGCCTGACAAAATCACTGGCGAATTCCTGGGGAAAACGTGGAATCAACGTGAACTGCATCTGTCCGGGCTACTTCGAGACATCGATGTCACACGTCCTGCAGGACGACCCGGTGCGAGGTCCCCAGATTCTGGACCGAATCCCGGTGGGTCGCTGGGGACAGCCTGACGAAATTGCTGGTCTATGCGTATTTCTGGCGTCCGATGCCTCGAACTACATGCACGGCAGCACAGTCGCCATCGACGGTGGATGGTTGTCCCGCTAGGTTCCGGATGAGCCCGTTATGCGGATTTCGATCATCATCCCGACGTTGAATGAAGCAAATAACATCCAGGGGCTCATTGAACAGACTCGCGCGCTGGGCTCTTGTGAAATCATCGTCGTCGATGGCAATTCCACAGATGATACGGTGGCGCGTGCCGCTGGTGCCGATCAGG
>CAIWEX010000315.1 GCA_903911795.1 uncultured Schlesneria sp. | reverse complement strand
CGTCTTCCGCTCTCTCCTCGGCGAAATGTTGCATCGGGTTGAGCGGCACGAATCGAAGATCAAGAATGTCACAGAACAACGGTCTCGTTTGGAAGCACGGGCTCACCTGCTGAAGAATCAAGCCCGACGTCTGATTCTCGTGCTGGACCAGATCGAGCACCCGGTGTTTCTCGTCGACACCTCAAATACGCTGGTATTCCGGAATGCCGCCGGTGGGGCACTGCTCAATGCCGTCACTGGTGATCCGACCCTGGCCGCGTCAGCCGCCTGGAATCAGTTGCCAGACGCAAAAAGCCTGGTGGAATCGGTTCGGACGCGTTCCGCTGCTGCTGACAAGCGATCAGGTGAAATGGTCCTGAAATGTAGTGGCGAGTTGATCACCTATCGTGGAGACGCCGCCAACATCTACGACGAGAAGGGGGCTCAATCTGCGATCTCGCTCGTGCTGTCCGATATTCGCGTGCAAGTGAATGAGACTGCGAAACAAGCGCAGTTCGTCTCTTCTGTCAGTCATGAATTGAAAACACCACTGGCAAGCATTCGTGCCTATACCGAATTGCTGATGGACGATGTCGACGACCCCGATGAGCGGATGGAATTCCTGCAATTCATCGATGAACAGGTAGACCGGCTGACTCGACTGGTCAACAACCTGCTGAATTTCTCACGCGTCGAAAGTGGCGTGATCAAAGTTCAGCGAGAAGATACCGACGTCAATCGCATCGCCCGGAAGTCACTGGAAGTTGTTGCGACTGCGGCGAAAGAAAAGAACATTACCGTCATTGATGAACTGAGTGACCTCTATCTTCCCGCTCATCTGGATCACGACCTGTTCGGTCAGGCGATCATCAATCTGCTGTCAAATGCGATCAAATACACTCCCAGTGGTGGTGAAGTCCGGATCCGCACGCGGATGCTGGATACGGAAGCGATCATTGAAGTGCAGGACAACGGAATGGGGATTCCGTCGGAATCCCTGTCGCGGCTATTCGAACGGTTCTATCGCGTCCCTCAGAATTCGAAGGCCGCACCGGGGACAGGCCTGGGGCTGGCACTCGTCAAATATATCGTCACGAACATCCACGACGGATCGATTTCCGTCACCTCACAAGTCAACAAGGGAAGCAATTTCGCAATTCGAATCCCTCTGGGACATCGCGATCGCGGTATCCGACAGTCGGCGTATCAATCCGCCAAATAAATGAAACCTTCGGAAGCACATGCTTCTGGAGGTCTACGAGAAAAGCCGGTCGCCTGTGCGTTCCGGACGACGATCGAACTCCACTGGCTGCAGTCCCCTTCAGAACAGGAACCTTGAACATGTCACAACGCATCATTGTCTGCGACGACGAACCTCACATTGTTCGAGCCATCTCGTTGAAATTCGCCCGGGCGGGTTTTGACGTACACGGGGCTGCGGACGCGGAATCCTGCTGGGAACTGATGAGACGTCATCCTCCCGCACTGTTGATCACTGATTACACCATGCCTGGGATGAACGGGGCTCAACTTGTCAGACGCATCCGCGCAGATGAAGCCCTGTCCGACATTCCGGTCATCATGTTGACCGCCCGTGGCTTTGAATTGGCCGAGCAGACCGGCGAATTGGATGACTTGAACCTTGCCGCAATGGTTTCAAAGCCGTTCAGCCCTCGAGAACTCGTGGTGAAGGTTTACGAGATCCTGGGCTATGAAGCCGAACCTTCCACGGCAGCCTTCCGCGACAGCTTTTCTTCGATCTGATGAACCATGCAAATCACCACCGAAACCTTTGGAGACGTCGTTGTCGTCCATACGCCAGACGACCTGGTCGATGAGACGTCACGGTTGCTGGTCGATGCGATTGAGGGGCACCTGCGCAAAGGGAGTTCCTCGATCGTGTTGCAGATGGACCGTACCGACAGTTACGACAGCGTCGGATTGACGTCACTGCTGGACCTGCAGGATCAGGCTCGGCAGGCTGGTGGTGGTGTGAAGATCAGTGGACTGGCAGATCCTGGACGCAAGATTTTTGAATTGACTCGACTGGACCAGCGATTCGACCTCTTTGAATCGGTCATTGATGCCGTAGCGAGTTTCCGCTGATGTCTATTGCTTCGCCACCATCGACTCGCCCTTCGCTGCAGTCTCGACCGCGGTTGGGTGATCTGCTTGTGCGCCGTGGCTTCCTGACAGCCGAACGGTTGCAGGAAGCATTGCGTCTGCAGAAGGATGGCGAACAGACGAAGCTGCTGGGAGAACTGCTGATCGATCGTGAGTTCTGTTCCGAAGAACAGATTCTCGAATGCCTGGCGGTGGAATTCCAACTTCCTTTCGTGCGACTGGACGCCCGGTTGTTCGACCCCAAGGTGGTGGAACTGCTCCCCCGGGAATTCATCGAAAAGCATGTTGTTCTGCCGCTGTTCAAGGTTCGCGACACACTGACTGTCGCGGTGGCAGAACCTTCCGACGTCTTCCTGCTCGATCGCCTGAAAGCCGCTGCACATTGCGAAGTCCAGTTGGCAATCGCGTCGGCTCGAGATATTCGCCGGACGTTACAGACGTACCTGCCCGATTCGCAAGTCTTCGTGATTGACGACATTATCGACGATGTCCAGGGGGACGCCGTCGAACTGATCGAAGAATCGATTGAAGATATCGTCAGCGTCAACGAACTAGCCGGGCAAAGCCCGATCATTCGCCTGGTAAACTTCATTATCTACTCGGCAGTCAAGGAAGGTGCCAGCGATATCCATATCGAACCAACGGAACGCCAGATTCGCGTTCGGTTCCGTGTGGACGGGGCACTTCACAAGGCTCTGGAATTGCCTGGGCACATCTCACCCGCGGTCGCATCCCGTATCAAGATCATGGCCTCGCTGGATATCAGCGAACGTCGCTTGCCACAGGATGGTCGCATCCACGTGATGATGGAAGGGCGATCGATCGACCTGCGTGTCAGCACTCTGCCGATGGCGCACGGCGAAAAAACAGTCATCCGAATTCTGGACAACCGTAATATCCCGCTGTCGCTGGCGCAGCTTGGCTTCAGTAGTGAGAATCTGGAACGGTTCCAGCAGAACATCAATCGCCCGAATGGCATCGTGCTCGTGACCGGCCCCACAGGAAGTGGAAAGAGTACGACGTTATACGCGGCGCTCAACACGGTCAGCACGATCGAAAAGAATATCTGTACCGTTGAAGACCCTGTGGAATTTCAACTGCAACTCGTCAACCAGTTCCAGGTGAATGAAAAGGTCGGCTTGACGTTTGCGGGGGTGTTACGAAGTCTGTTGCGGCAGGACCCCGATATCCTGATGGTCGGTGAAATCCGTGATGCGGAAACGGCCCGAATCGCGATCCAGGCAGCCCTGACAGGTCATCTTGTTTTCAGCACGTTGCACACCAATGACGCCTGCAGTGCGGTGACACGACTGGTAAACATGGGAGTCGAAGGCTATTTGATCGGCGCGTCGCTGAACGCCGTGCTGGCGCAACGCCTCTGTCGCAGAATCTGTGCGAAGTGCAAACAGTCCTATGAACCACCAAAAGCTATGAAGTTGATCGTCCAGCAGATGGGACTGGAAATCAATGAGTTCTTCCGCGGTGCAGGGTGTGCTCGCTGCCGGAATACAGGTTTCACCGGACGAATCGCAATTCATGAGTTACTCGTTGTCGACGATGCATTGCGAGAAACAATCAACGTCAGTGCCACGCTGCAATCGGTCACAGACCATGCCCGTCGGAACGGAATGATCCCGCTCAGGTACGATGGGTTGAGAAAGGTCAAAGAAGGTTTGACGACGATTGAAGAAGTGCTGCAATCCAGCGATGAAGGCTGGATTCCTGCGAACATCCAGAAGAGCTGAGCGGGCTATCGTTATAGGGCGCAATCCGGTCAAAGATCGAAAGCCAAGTTTTGTTCACGTAAGAAATCATTGAATCGTCAATAATCATGCAGTTCGAATACCTCGCCCGCGACAGTTCCGGAAAGATGCAGTCGGGAGTCATCTCGGCGGAATCAGCGAACGAAGCGGCGCGCAAACTGCGAAACGACGGACTTTACACGCTGACGATCAACGAAGCCCGACCGGTCACACGCAGTCCTGCACCTTCCATATTTGCCAAACGTATTTCCCATAGCGACATCGTCTACCTCAGCAGTCAACTCGCCGTGATGGTCGATGCCGGAATTCCGATCGCATCCGCCATTGGTGGCCTGGCGAAGCAGTCAGACAATCCGACGCTGCAATCGATGCTGGAACGTATTCAGCAGGATGTTGAAAGCGGCGTTGATTTCTCTGCGGCACTCGCCAAGTTCCCGAGATACTTCGATGGCGTCTACGTCAACCTGGTCAAGGCCGGTGAAGTCAGCGGATTGCTTGGTGCTTTGCTGGAGCGTATCGCGACTCAAATGCGAAACGATCTGGAGCAACGTCAGAAGGTTCGTGGTGCACTGATGTACCCCGGCGTGATGATGGCGATGTGTCTGGGGGCATGTGCGTTCTTGCTGACATTCGTGCTGCCGAAGATCTCGCCGATGTTTGTCGCTCGTGGAATTGAATTGCCGACCCCCACGATCGTGATGATGTCCGCTTCGCACATCTTGACTCACTACTGGTGGGCCTGCCTGCTCGGAATGGGGGGACTGATCGGATTCTGGTGGTATGCCAGGAAGCAATGGTGGGGCCAAATGGCATATGACTGGACAATCCTGCGTCTTCCGGTCCTTGGCCCGCTGATGAGAAAATCGATCCTGGCCCGAACAACGCGGACGTTTGCCGCAATGCTGAATGCTGGTGTTCCGGTCTTGGACGGCATCCAGTTGTGTGCCGCCGTATCGGAAAACGTCTTCTACGAGCGCGCCTGGAAGGACCTGGCCGATAAGGTCATGACGGGTCGCCAGATCCACGAGGTCCTGGAATCCAATCCGCTGTTCCCCAAGACTCTGGTTCAGATGATCGGGTCCGGAGAGCAAACCGGAAAACTGGGAATGGTCCTGGGCCGCGTTGGAAACTATTACGACGCCGAAGTTGGCATCGCAATCAAGTCAGCCACATCGCTCCTGGAACCGATCATGGTTGCCGGCATGGGAGTCATTGTTGGCAGCCTGGCGCTGGCAATGCTGCTGCCGATCTTCAAGCTCAGTTCGCACGTCGGATGACAAACCGCTCTCGCTCTTCGACGGGTGCGCCTCCGCAGGTGCAAAAACGAGAGTTCGCCAAAAGTGTCATTAATTGGCAATTCAGCGGCCAATTTTCGGGATGAAGCGCCGTTGGCGGTCTGACAATTTCAGGCCGCAGATTGTACGCGCGGAAACCAATTGACCAATTCCCGCCAGTCCCTCGTGTGAAAATGGGGTGAGTCCAAAGAGTGGGACGCGTGCTTTCTGGGTGAATTCCACGGAATTTACAGAAAAAGTGCCGTCGGTACACGGATTGCTGACCGGCGGATTGTCAATTCGCATGTCGGTTAGCGTGGCAGCGCATTCGAGCCGCCCAAAAGTAGACACTCCATTCGTTCAGGAAACCACTCCACCATGCCCTCAACGATGGTCAACCTGCTCGCGGATGAAACTGGACTTTCCAGATTCGAATTCGGTGATCGCCCCCCCGTGCATCGATTGAAGCGAGGATTTCGGCAGCGGCGCTACGAGTTTCGTCATGACGATCGTCACATCACTGTCGTTCCTACGCATGGGAACGAGACGGCTGCTGAAATCAATTCGGCACTGGAAAACTCAGGATATCGGCTGTGCGGCATCCACTGTGTCTGTTCAGATGGCAACCTCGTTCTGAATGGTCGCGCGAGTTGCTATTACCACGTTCAGGTGGCCCTGACGACGGCCATGCGGTTGGCAGGTTCACGCAGAGTCACCTGTCAGGTGAAGGTCATGTCCGCAAAATAGATTTTGACCAGGTCTTGTGAACGTAACGCGGCAATCGCCGCCACAAATGAAGAAACCCCGATCCCATTACTGGAAAAGGGGTTCGGTATCATTCGCCGCTTTGTTCATGCGGCTTCGGAATCTGGTTCACTGTCGCTTTCGATGTCAGCGATGCGATTTCTGGGGACGAATGGAAGAATGATTTCGTCGCTGGGGTACAACTGGTACCGCATGACGTAGGCATCTTCCTCGGTATCTTCATAGTGGCCTCGCAAGACCCCGTGTGCCTGCAAACCTTGTTTTCGGAAGAAGAGTTGGGCGGCCAGATTCGTTTCACGCACTTCCAGGCAGATTTCCTGGCGACGTTGCTGCGACAGCTTGTTCACCAGCTTTTCCACCATTTGCGACCCGACGGCCTGGCGGCGAGCCCAGGGCGAGACCGCAAAGTTCAGGACGTGCAATTGCGATTTCAGGAGTTCATAAATCATGAACCCGGCAATTCGCTCCTGACGCTCCGCGACCATCCCGATGCAGTTGCGTTGCCGCAGACAGCACAGGAAGTCCTCTTCGGTCCAGGCGAATTCGAAACTTTGGCGCTCGATCTCTAGAACTTCGGGCATGTCGCGCCGAATCATCCAGCGAATCTGCACATCGCAACGAGGTTGTGGGTGGGGATCTCGCTGCCTATTCCCGAAGCTCATGAGGGCCTCCTTGCCTTCTCATCATCTGCCGGAACAACGCGACCGTAACAGATACTCCGATCTGATCTCCAGTCGCGGGGACAACCAAAATAATCGAAGTCGCGATGCGTGCCAAGGGGAGAATCTCACCTTGTCAGTCCGACACCTCTCCACTAAAACGCCGCCCCCGTCCCGATTTGAAATGGCGGGTCCCGCAGGATGCATTCTCAGAATGGACTATCACTTCAAAACACCGAGCAAGACGTGTGCGTCCACTGGGCGTCCACTGGCACCCGGAACGGTGTGCCACTCGGTCCTGGTCGACAAAGCGGGCATCTTGACCCGCATCGACTACTCGGATGAAGGCTGGCAGGGACCGCCGGAAGGACACATGGGATACTGGAAAACCATCGTTCCCAGCCAGAATGATCCTCGCGAACAACGCCTGGACCCTGAAGCGGCTTTTCGTTACTTCGAACAGTTGTGTGAGGAATCAAGCCCCACGACGGAACGTCAGCGTTATGTCCTTGCACTGCTGTTACTTCAGCAGCGTAAACTGCGGCTGGATGGTTCTCATACCGGCAGTGACGGTGAAGTGCTGGAATTGAGCGGATTACATGGCGAGGGATCCTATGAAATTCCAAATCTGAAATTAAGTGACACCGACACGCGTCAAATCCAGGCCGAATTGAAGGTTCATCTCGCGACGGAGTGGAACTGATGCCAAGTCCGAGTCGTCTGCTTGCAATCGTTCTGCGCCCCGCTGCTGCTCGCCTTTCCCGTTCCATGATCGGACTGGCACTTGTCATCTTTATCCTGCCAGGTTGTGTCAGTCTGGGTGGGCTGCGATTTCGCAATCCTCGCGATCAACTGACGACCGTCCGACCAAAGTTTTCGGATGATCCCCAGCTTGAAGAAGTTGTTGACCATTTGAATCGCAACGTCGAAAAGCTGAGTTCCTGGCGGGCACACAGCGTCCAGATCCGTGCCAACAATATGCCATTACATGGCACCCTGGCCGTCGAAAAGGGGGGGCATCTGCGATTGCAGGTGAACACCGTCGTCAGCCATGAAGTCGACATGGGAAGTAACGAAGATGTCTTCTGGATCTGGGCCAAGCGGATGGAACCCAGCTACGTCTATTGCCGTCACGACCAGATCGACTCAGCCCGACAGACACTGGGAGTTCCCTTTGAACCAGAATGGCTGATGCAAGCGCTGGGGGTCGCTCCCATCAATCCTCGCGGCCTGACAATGCAGATCGACTCCACGAATCATCGTGCCAGACTGATTCAGCCCGTCGTGACCGCTCATGGCCACACGATGCAAAAGGTGATGATGGTTGACCTGGTCAACGGCGTCATCGTCGAACACAGCGTGCTTGATGGACGTGGGCACAAGGTGGCTCAGGCTCGCCTGGAAGACTTCCGCGTTGATCGGCAAAGCGGCGCGGTACTCGCACGACATATTAACCTGGACTGGCCGCAAAATAAGATGTCGCTCGCCATGAATCTGGGACATGTCGAAGTGAATCCGCCGTCAATTCCTTCACAGATCTGGGCCATGCCGGAAATGCCAGGCGTGCAGATGGTTGACCTTGGTAAAGAATCCAGCCTTACGCGGACTGCAGGTCGCGATGAGCCATTGGTCAGACTGCTGGAGCCGGAAACTGTCGATCCCGATCAGGAAGACGCGGCAGGTCGGGTGACCTTGTCGGGGGACGAGGCTTTCAATGATTCCGAATCTCCGCCTGAAGAACCTGAGTCCGTCGAATTCCAGACAACGCCCATCGAACGTCCTTCACAGAAGGTCCGTTGGGATGATGAGTGAACGGTGCGTCAAACTGGTCTTGGAAATTTACGACTACTGCTGAAAATCACGCAGCCGCTGCATGAATTCTTCGGACATGCCAGCTGCCAGGCGTGGTTCGGTATGAAAAACATCCCCGATCGATTTGTCCGGTCGTAGCGGGTAATGCAGGTTCGCAACGTAGGCCTCCCACTCGGATTGCGATTCGGGCTTTAATCGCCGGAGCCATTCCAATCCGAATGCGACGTGTGAGATTTCGTCGCGATGAATCGTCTTCATGATCGCGGCACTCTTGGGGTCGCCCGCTTTGAGGAAATACTCTTCGAATTCCAGCGTGTGATCGAGATTTCGACCCTCAAACGTCAATGGAAGTCCCGCGAGATACTCCAGAACAGACTGGAATGACAACGCTTTCTTCCAGATGTAACAGTTGACGGGAAGTGACCCGAATCGCACACCAAGTGCCGCAGCCCGTTCCATGTGCATCATGGTATGACGCTGTTCGTCCTGCATCACATGGGCGATTCCAATCCGAAAATCACGCGGTGCCTCTGGAAATGCCAGCAGAACCCACGCCATCACTTCCAGCGCCTGCAATTCATGATTGGCCATGATGTGATGCGCCACGGCTCGGCGATGTGGGTCGGAAAACGTCGTGGGATGAGGCATCGCAGGAGCCGCCCGACGCGGCGCGAACTTCAGTTCGACTGACCTCGCTGGCTCAGCCACTTGCACGGCTTCTCCCGGTGCCTCGTCCGTGAATTCGTCGCGGACTCGTTCTAGCTTTGCGTCAAGCGACTCGGAAAGCAGAATACGTTCGGCAAAGCTGCGGAGTTCCATAAATGACTTGCTGTACCGTTAGGGAAAAATCGGGGCTGAATGTGCCGTTTATGAAAGCTGTTCAATGTCCTTCGCGACACCCAAGACTGTGTTACCATCCAGGGTGATCTGACG
>CAIWEX010000314.1 GCA_903911795.1 uncultured Schlesneria sp. | reverse complement strand
TCGAGATTGTCTTGGAAACATGGGGATTTATGTTTTCAATCGCGATGTCCTGATCAGCCTGCTGACCAAAAGCGATTATCAGGATTTCGGGAAAGAAGTCTTTCCGATGTCCATCCGGACTCACAACGTTCATGCCCATTTGATCGATGGGTACTGGGAAGACATCGGGACCGTTCGCTCGTTCTACGATGCAAATATCGATCTGACGCGTCCCAATGCTCCATTTACCTTGGAAAACCAGGACGCTCCGATCTTTACGCACGCCCGCTTCCTGCCGCCATCGCGGCTGGATGGTGTCAAAGTGACCAGCAGCCTGATCTCGGATGGTTGTGTGATCGGTGAAGGCTCGGTGATCGAGAATTCCGTGATCGGCCTGCGATGCAAGATTGGGAAAAACGTCCGCATCTCGAACTCGATCCTGATGGGTGCGGACTACTACCAATCGGCGAGTGACCTGGCGACCGAGCAGATTGAGGGTCTGCCACCGATCGGAATCGGCGAAGGAAGCGTTCTGGATGGCGTCATCATTGACAAGAACTGTCGTCTGGGACGCGGAGTCAATGTCTCAAACACGCGGCCTCTGACGGGATCTGATTCGCGCGTTGTCCTTCAGGACGGGATCATCGTTGTCTCCAAGGGAACGACACTTCCGAACGCTTGGCAGTCCTGAAATTGCCGTCTAATCCGGACGACCGCTACAACCGGAATAACACGCATTTCGGGCTCGAAATCGAACAACCGCAACCGCAATCAGAAGTCTGATTGCGGTTGCTGACATTCATGTCCGACCAACAGCGTCGGTTCTCAAAAAAACACAACTGTCCTCTTTGAAACCCCTGAAAATACCGATGAAATCGGGGGTCTTCCAGTTGTTGCGCACTCTCTTCACGTACCGTGCATAGAATACGGCGTGCGCCCCGCAACGGCGAACCAGTCCTCATCCATCTGTGACAGAAACGGGGTGACGAGTGCGCACATCAACCATGCCGATTGCGATTGTTCAATATGCGCCCGTAGCGCTGAATCCGGCAGCCAACCTGGAACGCATTTCAAACATGGTTGCCGATTCCGTTGCTCGCGGCGCCAAGCTTGTGGTCTTCCCCGAACTCGCCTGCACTGGCTATGTCGAGCACACTCGACTCCATGATCTGGCCGAGACCGCAGATGGCCAAACCGTTCAGACCCTGAAAAATCTCAGTCGTCGTTACGGGGTTTATCTGGCCGCAGGATTCGTGGAGTGGCATCAAGGGCATGTCTACAACGCCCTGAGTTTCACTTCGCCGGACGGTCAGGTCTCCATCTATCGCAAACGACATTTGATTTTCTGGGAACACTTCTATTTTCGACATGGACAGGATCCACTGATCGTGGAAACCGACTTCGGACGAATCGGATTCGCGATCTGTGCGGATATGATGTACCAGCATGTCTGGGCCGATTATCGAGGTAAGATTGATCTGGCAATCATTGCAGCGGCCTGGCCAAAGCGGACACCGCAAACAGCTTTTCGAGTCGGCTGGATGTTGGAACCAAGCTGGTCGCTCGCAGGTGAAATCCCGTCACGAATTGCCCAAGACCTGGAAATCAACGTCGCATTTGCCAACCAGTGCGGTCCGTGCCAAGTCCGAATCCCTCATCTGGGGCGCGCCACACCAGCCGCGTTCGCAGCCCGCTCCGGGATATTCGATCACCTCGGAAACAGGATGACGGCTGAAACAGACTTCGAAGACATTTCGTTTGGAACACCCCAGGTCCCAGAGGAACATTTGCCATGCGTCATTTTGTCGGCCTAGGAATTC
This sequence comes from uncultured Schlesneria sp., assembly GCA_903911795.1. Lineage (GTDB taxonomy): Bacteria > Planctomycetota > Planctomycetia > Planctomycetales > Planctomycetaceae > Schlesneria. Next base: position 321 of record CAIWEX010000314.1, on the reverse strand, counting down.
GTGGTGTCATGCTGGAATTTGGCGGCTTGCTGATGCGAGTTCAGGGCGGGATTTCATATCGCCTGATGCTGTTACGACGACGGGCCCGATAGGACTCCTCGTATCATTCGTCGGGACGAACGACTACAACCTGAAGATCCATCACATTGGTGTCCGTCGGGCCAGTCTTCAACAACCCTCCGGCGGCAGCAAAGAACGTGTATGAGTCGTTGATGGCGAGAGAGTCGAACGGATTCAAACTCGCCGCACGCGCTGCATCACGGACGTCTTCACAGCAGATTGCCCCTGCGGCATCCGTCGGACCGTCTTCACCATCGGTAC
>CAIWEX010000313.1 GCA_903911795.1 uncultured Schlesneria sp. | reverse complement strand
GGATCGCCAGTGCCAATGCGCCCCCGAAAACGTCCGACGTCGAATGGGGCGATTTCGGCCCCCTTTTGCTCCATTGATTGTGCAAATCAGCCGCTTGTGCACATTCTAAGGAGGAGCTTGCCAGCGTCTCCTACTTTATGATCTCTGTTCGAGTACCGTCCACATAATCTTCGAAATTAACTTAGCCGCCGATAGTTATTTTGGCGGGGTGGCCCAGACGTCGCGTTGGACGTCTGGGTTTACGAGAGGCACAACTGCAGTATGCCTGCCCCAAGACTCTCTTGTGAACCCAGACGCTGAAGCAGCGTCTGGGCCACCCCGGCACAAGCAAATACGGCGTTGGTTTGCGGAGCGAACCACGACTGTCAGTGTCAGCTGACGCTTGACCCGGCGCTGCTGGCAGTTCAGAGTGTTGGCGTGTTGATTGGAAGCCTGCCATACATGCAGGCGATTTACTCTGGTCATTCGACTTCTTCAGATTGATGCTACATGCGAAGCGCGTACAAAATTTTCAAAGGTACGAGCGGCTTTGAGGAGGTTCTCGTTCGTGCCAATGAATTCGTCACTCGCGTAGGTCGCGAGCACTTGATCGGAATCAATACTCTGATTGACCCGAGCGAAATTCAGATTGCAGGACTGAGTAGCAGAACATCGCGCGGAGCCTATCCTGAGGCGGTTGTCGTGGTTGTCTGGTACTGGGAACATACGTGACTTCGGTGGTACCGTATTGCGAGGCATCAAGTGCTCGCAGGGTGGCCCCGATTACCGGGGTGACGAAGTCAGAAGAAGCTTCCAAAACGATTTGCACTGCGCGAAACTTCTTGTCGCTTTGCGACCCCGGTAGCCCGAAGACGGGCAACCGGGGCTACCCTGCTGGCCGCCGGAAAGGAATTTAACGCAAGGGCGCAGAGACGCAAGGGCGCAAAGGAAATGCTCGCATTCGTCTTATCTTTGCGCCCCTGCACCTTTGCGCCTCTGCGTTAAATTCCGCAATTCGTTCTACGATGCGCGGGACGGAATCAACGATTGAACGCGAATTCGATTGCTGGCAGCAGCAACAGAGGAGAGATCAGGAAGTCCGGTAGGTCAGGCTGTGCCTGACTCTTGGAATTGCGGGTGTAAAGGTGCCGCAGTTTGACGAACAATTCCGTCATCTGACATCATTTCGTCAGGCACAGCCTGACCTACGGGGCTGGGCCATCTCGCCCTTGATGGAAAACTGGATGAACGCCTCGACGGAATCAGTGATTGAATACGAACTCATTCGTTGCCAGCAGCGACCAGAGGAGAGATCGCATTGCTTCGAGCTTGTCTGATTCCGAACTGAGAAACTTCACGGAGACGTCGAGTTCTTCGGCTCGGGGTTGGCGTCCCAAAACCTGCATGAACGCCTGCGTCACTTGTTCGTTCACTGTTCGGTCTGAACTCGCCAAGCGTTTGGCAAATCCTGTTTCGGCAGTCAGCTTCCGCTGAATCTCGGCTGAGTTCACCAGTTCCAGGGCCTGGTTGAGAGCCGGGGCGTCGACGCGTTCGCATTCACACGCCGTCATGCGCGCCGGTCGGCCGAAGACGTCCAGAAAGTGAGCAGCAACGTTTTCGTCGGGTAATTCGATCGCGCGTGTCCCTGCCGGGAAACCATTGAATGGCGTCGGGGCTTCGAGCACCTGACTGATTCCATCCAGCAATGTTTCGGCTGTCATGCGGCGCGGATAGAACCTGGCAAAGGTCTGATTGTCGCCTGCATTTCCTGTGTGCGGCGATGATTCGAGGACATACGCATGGCTGCTGGTGATCGCTCGAATCAGGTGTTTTATGTCGTAGCCACTCGCAATAAAGTCTTGTGAAAGTGCCTCAAGCAATTCGGGATTGCTGGGGGGATTTGTGCTGCGAGCATCATCGATGGGATGAATGATCCCTCGGCCCAGGAAATGGGCCCACATGCGATTGACCATTGTTCTTGCGAAGTATGGATTCTGAGGTGCGGTCATCCAGCGTGCGAGGCTGATGCGGGGATCGTCGAGCGGCCCGCAGTCGAAATCGGGACCACCGAGCGGTCGCGGTGTCAGAACCTCACCGTTGCGAGGGTCGCGGACTTCCCCGCGTGGGGCGAGGAAGATGATTTCGTCGGTGGGAACTTCCGCATCGGCAAATCCCCCTTTGCGGCCAACCCGTGCGAAAACGGCTGCCAGGCTGTAGTAATCTCGCTGACTCCACGATTCGGTCGGATGATGATGGCACTGCGCACATTGAATCCGCACTCCGAGAAATGCCTGTGCGACGGATTCGACATATTCTGGTGATTTGCGAACGGTCCGGTACCAGATTGCGGGAGGGTTTAATTGCTGCGAACCGCTGGCCGTCAGAATCTCTGACACAAACTGGTCGTACGGTTTATTGGCTGCGAGCGAATCGCGAATCCAGCCTGCAAACAATGTCGTCCCGGCTCGCTGCTTGCTCGTGGAATACCCTGCTCCGCGGTTTTGCAGGATATCCGCCCACTTGAGTGCAAAGTAACTGGCATACTCGGGCCGGTCGAGTAAACGATCGATCAGCGTGGCTCGCTTGTCGGGGGATTTGTCCGCGACATAGGCAGTCACCTCATCAGCCGTTGGCAATGAGCCGCAGATATCGATGGTGGCTCGACGCAGAAATGTGGCATCGTCTGTCACCGCTGATGGGACGATCCCCATGCGATGCCATTGCCGAATCAGCAACTGATCCACTGTCATCGGGGCTCGTGGCCCCTTCAGTGAGAACTGCGGCTGCGTTGCCAGTGATTGCCCAAGCTGCTGGAGTTGCTGTCGAGCGGTCGCCAGATCGGTCTCGTTCTCCAGGTAGGGAACGACTCCGTGAAATGTGTCGATCTGGTCTCCCAGTCGTGCCATCACGCTGACGAGTCCGTGTGTTTTGGCGGCAGTGATGATGCCGTCGTCAGAGACGGAAGCGACACCAGGTTCATTGGACTGATAGACAACTCGTGCGGTCACCTCACGGGTCGTGCCATTCGAAAGGAATGTTTTGACTTTCAACGGCAACGTTGAGTTTTTCCGCAGAACCTGTTCGCGAGGTGAGACTTCAATACGTTCAAGTCGTGGATCGTCGGCACCTGGGGGTCTGGCACCCTGTGCAATCCAATCTCGCAGAATCCGATAATCTTCGCTTCGTTCGTCGAGGCGTCGACCACCCCCATGGGGCATCCGAGCAGTTGCTTTCAGAAGCAACAGACTTTGTTCGGGTTGCGCTGGGAATAACCGGCGACCCCGTGCATCGTGCACGAGGGCTCCGTAGTCAACATCGGGTTCAAACCCGAACAGAGAGAGCTTAAAGCCATTCTGGCCGGTGGCCTTGCCATGACAGCCGCCGCTGTTGCAACTGAGTCGTGTCAAGATCGGCACGATATCGGTTCCGAAATAAACCGGTGGCGAAGCAGGCTGCGCGAGTGCGGACGTGGTCCATGATAAGGTCATGACAGTCCATGCGGCGATGAAACAGATCACGCCACGTCCGGCGGGTATGGGCTTCGGACAACGGCACATCGTTTCTGAATTCGCTGAACTCATCGTTCCCAACTTTCCTGTCATTCGCGCAAGTCCCATCGCCCTACTAAACTAAAGCACTTTTCACTCGACGATCTCAAGATTCAGCAGGCTGCTCCCCTGGTAAATCGGCTCGTCTTCGACCACTCCCACTGTCAACAGCCGGAGAAACGGCAGTCGACCGAGTGGTGCGTTGTCGTTGATGACGATTTGCAGAGTCCCCTTTTCGGTCTGACCGACGAACGTTTCACCGCGACCGCGCAGACCTTCGATGTCAGTGACATGGCCGGGTACCGCCAGTTCCGTATGCATCTTGCCGATGAACCCAAAGCGACGCTGAGCCGAATAGCCGATTTGAATGACGTCGCCCCGCTTCGCGCGTGTGACGGCGAAGGGGTCCACTTCCACCAGGAACGCGGCAGGCTCGACATTTATTGAAATCGGGTCGCTGTAAGCGACAACTGGTTCACTCTTCTGTCCTGAAGGAATCGTGGTCTCGGCACGGATAGTGAAGGAATAGTGCCCGACGGCAAGTGTCGGGGGTAAATAGAAACTCAGGTAGCCTTGC
>CAIWEX010000312.1 GCA_903911795.1 uncultured Schlesneria sp. | reverse complement strand
GGACAGAACCAAGAGTGACGCTGATCACGACCGGCTTGCCTTCACGCTGGCAGGCCAGTTTGATGGAATCGCCGGGTCGACTGCGTCCGACTAGATCCGCCAAGGCACGACCGTCCGCGATTTCCACGTCATTGGCTTTCTCGATCCGATCTCCCCGCGCCAGCCCGCCCTTCTCTGCCGGGCTGCCGGGAAACACAAAACGAACGTGTGCCCCTTTTTCCGCGGACGCTTGACGCTTTGGAAGGATCCCAAGGTAGGGAACTTCGTAAGGGACCAGTTCGCCAATCAGTTGGGCCTCAACGATGACGTTCTGCTCTCCTCGCTGAACAGTCAGCTTGATCGAATCGCCGCCGTACTTTCTGCCCAATACATGTTTCAGTTGAGCGACTCGCACAATCTTCTCGCCATCCGCTTCGATGACTTTGTCATTGGTTTTCAATCCGGCGATTTGCGAAGGCGAGTTAAACCGAACCCGGTCGACGATTGCTGGAACGTTGGTCGCCTGTCCCCCGGCAAATGTGATTCCCAGCAGGCCAGGCAGCAGATCGGTTCCCGACTTAAGGCGATCGAGTGACGCGTAGATATCTTCCATGGGAATCGCAAACCCGATCCCGCCATCATACCACTCAACCCCCGCTGTTTCGCCGTTTCCCTGTGGCGAAAGCGGCGCGATCACTCCAATGACCCGCCCTTCAATATCAACCAGGGCACCTCCATAGTTGACTGGTGATGTCTTCGCGTCGGTCTGAATCGCCTTTCCCCAGATACGGTTCAGAGCACTGATGATTCCCACCGAGACACTTGGTGTCGTCAGGTCGAACGTCCGCCCCAAGGCTATCGCCCATTGACCAACTCGCAAATCTGAGCGGAGCGCTGGCTTGGCGGGCTTCAAACCAGTCGCTTCGACTTTAAGGAGTGTCAGCAGTCGCAGTTTGTCGTTGGCAATCTGTTTGGCGGGAAATCGTCGTCCGTCAGGCAGAGTCACCAGGATCGATGCCGGCTTGGAAATGAAATTGAACGAACTGGAGATGATGAAGCCATCTTCGGAAACGATGACACCCGAAGTCGGCCCTGTTCCGAGCAGTACTTCACCGACCTGCTCCAGTCCCCCGACAGTCTCGATCCGGACCAGGCATGGTTCAGCTAGTGCCGACGCCTGCTTGAAAGCCTGTTCTTCAAGAGCCTCCAGCTTGCCATCGGCGGCGAACGCCGACAGACAACCGAGACTCAGTGCAACACCGATAACGAACATTCGGGTCAACATGGCGATCATCATCCTGAATCGACAACTTCAATCCGCCCGAAAGGATGATAGCGAAACCACGTGCGTCACGCTAATCCTGAAGTCGCCTGACTCAAACGAGTTCGGGAATCCAAAAAAGACTAATTCAAATAATCCCGCAATCAGCGAGCGAGTCAATTTGGATACGTCACTGCCTTCATCGTTCTGCCCCCCATCGTTCTGCCCACCTGTCTTCGATTTCTTTCGGAATGATCAGCGAAGTCGTTTTTCAGCGGGAATGAATTTTGGCAGAACGATGAAGACCGAATAAAAGAGGTAACAGGGTTGCGAATTTTGGCCCTCGCATGGCATTGATCGTGAACGCGTTCGTGACCTTATGTGTCTTGGACAGGGGGCTGCACCAGCAGAATTCGGTCGAACCACGTTAAAAAGTGACAGGACGCGATGGCGTGACAGCGCTGGGTCGCTCAAAACAGCGACTTCTGCTATCTTTCCCACGAAATTCGCTGGTCGAGGATCGCAGGGGCGATTGACTCATGCTCAGCGTTGACAGTGAACTCGCCGGCAGATCCGGGCCGGGCATGGAAGGCTGACGGAATCCGATATGAAAACTGACGAACTGCGTGAAAAGTATCTGGCATTTTTCGAATCGAAAGGCTGCGTTCGTCGCCCGACGGATGTCCTTGTGCCGAAAGACGATCCGACCGTTTTGTTCACCCCGGCCGGGATGAATCAATTCAAGAATCAGTTCCTAGGCATCGGTCCGATCGAATTCACCAAGGCCACCACCTGTCAGAAGTGTCTGCGAACAGGCGATATCGGCAATGTCGGGATCACGGCCTACCACCACACGTTCTTCGAAATGCTCGGAAACTTCTCGTTCGGTGATTACTTCAAGAAGGAAGCGATTCACTGGGCGTGGGAATTCCTGACGACCAAGAAATGGCTGGGCCTCGATCCGACCCGTTTGACGGTGACAGTCTATCTGGATGATGACGAAGCGTTCGGGATCTGGAATAACGAAATCAAGCTTCCTGCCAACCGGATTTCTCGCGAAGACGAAGGAGAAAACTTCTGGCCGGCGTCGAGCCCATCACAAGGGCCGGACGGTGTCTGTGGTCCCTGCAGCGAAATCTATTACCTCCCCCCTGGTGCGACCAAGCCGGTTGAGATCTGGAACCTGGTTTTCACGCAGTTCAACCGCGTTGGTAACCCGCCGATGAACCTGCATCCGCTGCCGAAGAAAAACATCGACACCGGGATGGGACTGGAACGCTGTGCCTCCACACTGCAAGGTGTGCTCAGTAACTTTGAAATCGACACGCTGAAGCCGCTTTGCCAGGCGGCCGGTGAAATCGTCGGAGCGAAATACGAGTACTCAGCACCCGAAGGTCGAGCTCTGCGCCGGATCGCCGACCATGTACGTGCGTGCTCCTTTGCGCTGCACGAAGGCTGTGGCCCTGGCCCCGAAAAGGAAAACTACATCGTCCGGTTGCTGTTGCGCCGCGCTGCAATGGAAGGTTTCCTGTTGGGGAAACAGGAGCCATTCCTGTATCAACTGGTGCCGGCTGTTGCCGAAGTGATGAAGCAGCCCTACCCCGAATTCCTGCAGACGGTCGATGCGGTCGCCAACGGAATTCATGAAGAAGAAAAGCAGTTCCAAAAGGTTGTGGAAAGCGGGATCACCCGTTTCCGACGACTCGTTGATACGGCCAAGAAAGAAGGCTCCAAAATTCTCTCGGGGGATGCTGCTTTCGACCTGCATCAGACCGATGGGTTCCTGATCGAATTGACTGAGTCGCTGGCAACAAATGAAGGGTTGTCCGTCGATATGGCTCGTTTTCAGGAGTGCAAAGAAGAGCACAAGAAGACGAGCGGTCGCGGTGCGTTCGCAAACTCGGTCATGTCCGCCGGTCCGCTCGATACGCTGCGTAAAGCGGGCGGGACTCAGTTCCTTGGCTACGACACAACGATGGCTGATGCTGAAGTTGTCGGGATCATTGCTGATGGTCAACTGGCCAAGTCGTTTGATCAGGCGGGGGTTCAAGTCGGTGTGGTCCTCAACCGTTCGCCGTTGTATGGCGAAGCGGGCGGTCAGGTGGGAGACATCGGGACCATCAGTGGCCCCGGCTTCGAATTCGACGTTCAGGACACTCAGCGTGACGGTGAACTGCTCGTTCATATCGGCCGGCTGAATTTCGGGACGATTGCACCGGGTGCGAAAGTGCATGCGGTGGCGGACTCGTCACGTCGTGAAGGGATCCGCCGGGCTCACTCCGCCACGCACATCCTGCATCATGCTCTTCGCAAGTATCTGGGTGAGAACGCAACTCAGCGAGGTTCGAAGGTGCAGCAGGACGAACTGAGGTTCGACTTTGCTCATTCCAAAGGCCTGACTCACGAAGAACTGCTGAATATTGAGGATGAAATCAACGCCCGGATTTCTGAAGGGGCACCTGTCTCCACTCGACTGATGCCGATTGCCGAAGCGAAGCAAGTCGGTGCGATGGCACTGTTCGGCGAAAAGTATCCGGACAATGTCCGCGTTGTCAGCATGGGTGAATTCAGTCGTGAACTTTGCGGGGGGACTCACCTGAGCAACACGGGACAGGTCGGGCTGTGCCGAGTCATCCGGGATGAACTGGTCGCGGCGGGCGTCCGCCGGATCACCTGTTTCACGGGGCCGAAGGCGTTGGCTCGTGTCCGTGAAACCGAAGCGTTGTTGAAAGAATCGGCAGCCTTGATCAAGAGTCAGCCGGACGAACTGCCACGCAAGATCGAAGCGTTGCAGAGCGAATTACGGGAAGCTCGCAAGGAACTGGCGAAGTATACCGTTGCTTCGCTGGCCGATGCGGCGGCGCAACTGGTGGCCAAAGCGGAAACGATTAACGGCGTGAAGCTGATCGTCCACAATGCGGCCGATTGTCCTCGCGATTCGCTGAAAGACTTCGTCGACCGGATTCGCGAAAAGGCCCCGTCATGTGCCATCCTGCTGGCGATGGAACACGAAGGGAAGGCGGCCTTCATCGCTGCCGTCAGTAAAGATGTCCTTGTTTCCAAGGGGCTGAATGCTTCAGAATGCGTGAAGACCGCCGCGAAGATCTGCAGCGGCGGCGGCGGTGGTCGACCCGATCTGGCGGAAGCGGGTGGGAAAGACCCCAGCAAACTGGCGGAAGCTCTGGAAGCAGGGGCCACCTACTGTCGAGGGAAGCTGGCGTGATTCAACGCGCGGGATGAATCCGTAGCACGGACAGTACGTCCGTGCGCGATCATCGCAGAAACATGTATGTTGGACGTTCGGGACTTTGAGACCATACCGCTGAAGAAGGAATGACGACAGGCTGCGATGCACCTTTGATTGAAAGCCTTCCTGCATGTTTCACGGCGCGCTGGCACTTCTGGAGCGATCTTTACGGACTGATGCCCGGTCGTGGCAGACGCATCTTGTGCGACTGGGGTTGATGGTCGGTATCTATGTTGCGCTCGTTTTTGTGTTGACAATGGCGCGGCAGTTGGGGGCACCGGGGCTGAGGTTCTTTTCCGCCATTGTCTATCTCAACGTCGCTTGCCTGACATTACTCGGAATCAGTTTCTTTTCGACAACGATCACTGAGGAAAAAGAAGAAGATACGCTGGGCCTGATGCTGATGGCGGGAATCAGCCCGCTCGGTCTGCTGATCGGCAAACTGGGTGGCCGACTCGTTCAGGCCCTGTTGCTGATTGCGATTCAGTACCCATTCACACTGCTGGCGATCACGATGGGTGGTGTCTCCCCGGCTCAGGTTCAGGCGGTCTATGTCGGGCTGGGAAGTTACATGGTGCTGCTGGCAGGTGGCGGCTTGCTCTGCTCGACGCTGGCACCGCGAACGCGGACTGCCGGGACCTGGATGGTTGTCGCCCTGTTTGTTTATGGGCTCGTTCCATTCCTATGTCAGCAACTGGTGAGCAACATCACGCGATTCACCAGTGCTCCCTCACTTGGATTTCTGAAATCTCTGGACACGATTGCTTCCAGCAGCCTGTTCACTCGTGTCGGCAACATTATTGTCTCGGGCTTCAGCGATTCTGCGGTCAGTTGGCAGGCTGTTTCGAATGTCAGTCTTGGCCTGTTCTGCTTCGCGTTGTCGTGGTGCTGTTTTGGATACGCCTCACGCGAACCTGCGACGGAGGCGACGACGCGAACCGGATTGTCACGAAGCAATCGTGGGATCGGCAGATCGTTTTCACCAGGCCGAGCGTGGAAGAACGCGTTTGCATGGAAAGACTTTCATTTTACAGCGGGAGGGCTCAGTCGCAGGCTGGTCAGGATCGTGTTCTATCCTTTTCTATTCGTGCTTTGCATGGGTGCGAGAATGTTGTGGGGGATGG
>CAIWEX010000311.1 GCA_903911795.1 uncultured Schlesneria sp. | reverse complement strand
GGGTGTGCCACTGGCGATCGCCTTGGATCGCCAGTGCCGATGTGGATGCCGTCTACCATAAACTTCTGTGGCAATGTCCGTCCGAATCGCATATCGGGTCGCCCAATGAATGTTCAATCACCCAGCGATCACGACAGCAAAACGACCATGTCAGATGCCCCTGCTCTATCACTGATCGTCATCCGCGTTTCAAGCATCGATCAGTCTGCCGACTTCTATTCGAAGCTCGGTTTGCACTTTGAACGAGAATCGCACAACAACGGACCGGAACACTTCGCATGTACCCTCGGAGGTACCGTGCTGGAGTTGTATCCAGCGACCGACAAATATCTACGAACTCAGACCAGGCTTGGTTTTGTTGTCACGTCCGTCGTGAATGTCATCGAAACTTGCCGCAACGCTCAGGTCGAGATCGTTTCTGAACCCAAGGATTCGCCATGGGGAATTCGTGCCATTGTCGCTGATCCCGATGGAAATCGGGTTGAACTCACGCAGAAACCGATTTGCGGTCCAGTGCCGCGAGAACTTCTGGAAGTTTACTCGACAGAGTCCAACTACGCGGTCATTAAACCTCCAGGTCGTAATTTCCCAGGCTCCGTCATTCAAGGTGACTCGTTGTCAATTCTGTGCGAGACTGCAAGAAGCATCGCGAAAGCCGTACGTGATGGAACAACCTCGCACGAGGACTTTCCCGGCGAGGTTGAAGATCTCTTGCACTCGCTGGTCGACCGACTTCTACACTATCAGACAGTACTTCAGAAGCATGGCGTGAGACTGCCATATTCTCGGCCAATCTGTGAGGATGACTTTCTAAAACTGACGCCTGACAACGATGAACTGTGAAGGAATCAAAGGGGCGGGGCTCGTGGAGGTTGAAAACAGACAACAAAGAGTCCTGACACCTTGAAACGGGAAACGGAGTATTTCCCATGCTGTTCGGTTGTGTCACTTAAACCAAAGTTTCTTTCACCTTCGCGAGGTGTTCTGTGACTTCAGTCATTCTGGCCAATGCTGGCACTCCGTTGATATGGGCGACCCTGTTTCACATGACCTTGGGAAACGCCTGCATCGGGGTGCTGGAGGGAACTCTTCTGGCGTCTCTGTATCGTGTTTCGGCTGGCCGCGCCATCTCGCTGATGATCCTCGCAAACTACTTTTCCGCCTGGGTCGGCTGGTCATATCTGCATCTTTTGGTCGATCGAAACGACATCAGTCTCGACAACGCCGCCAGCGTCCTGGCGGGCATGGTCGCCGTTGCGTATGCCACGACACTTTTCTTAGAGTGGCCATTTGTGGCAGGTTGCTTTTGGAGAGCAGAAAACCCCCTCCGTCGCAGCGTTACTGCTTCCATGCTGGTCCAATCCGTCAGTTATGTTCTGCTGATCGGATGGTATGGGTTGGCCAGCGTCAACTCGCTCGGCACGGATCTGACGATTGTCCCGCCCGACCAGATTGCATTACCACATGATGTCTGCATCTATTTCATTGCGGACGAGGATGGCGATGTCTACTCGCGCGAACTCGGCACGGGCCGGCAAAGGCAAGTCTACGAACTGAAGTCTCGTGACGTCGAAGACTGCCTTTCATTTCAAGCCTCAGAATCTGAAGCAGGCTTCCATAAAATCGTCGCACTGCTGGAATCCCGTCACGAACCGAAAGTGGTTGATCTCGACGTTGCTGTTCACGATGAAAATTGCCCGTTAAGTAAAAACGGCCGCCCTTTGATGGCAGACCGGTTTCTTTCGCCTAGTCGAGGTACCGCGTCAAAACTCGGTTCCGCATACGACAGCCCGTGGACGATCAAGGCGGGTTTCTGGGCCGCTCAAGGGCTGTCCGGCGAGAACACAAAGACGGGCGAGCAATTTCGATTTGCGATCGAAACTCCATTCATCCAGTGGAATGTTCGACATGCCATCCTGCTTCCCGCCGACCAGGTACTCTTTCAACTTGGCAAACGGCAGATTTGCATTCTGGACCTGAAAACGAGGAAAGTTGCTGTGCTCTGCTTCGGTCACGGTGCGGTAGCAGTCCTGTAGCTCAGGCAGTGCCGGACTCTTGTTTGGCGATGACAATGATCGGGCCGTAAACAATCGTGTCAGGCACAGCCTGACCTGTGTGTGTCGTGCCAGAAGCTCAAGTGAATTTGGAACACTAATCTTCGCTGATCGACACTGATGCAAATGCAGAGCACCCCAGAAGTCGCACGCAGTCATGTCCTGAATTGGTCTTTGGATTTGATAAGCGAGAATTAGCGAAGATCAGTGTTCCCCCCAAATCACTCCGTCAATTACTTGGGAATCCGATTCAGCGTGTAAAACGCTTCCTTGTGCAACAGGGGAAGTCCCTCTGCAGATTTGAGGCCGCCAGCAGTGAGTTCGTGGATGTTGCCCGCCTTCAGGCCATCGACGACGAGTCGAACGCTCTTGCCATCGGCGGCGACCTTTGCCGACGTAATCGTTGGAGTTGCCTGATCGACTTCCGGACTGCCGTAGGCGGCCTGGAAGATATAGGTGTAGCTCGACATCGTATAACTCTTCACATCGCCTGCCGTGGCGGAGTCGACAGGTTGAGTGAACGTCAGTTCGAAACCGTCTGGCTTTGCTCGCATTTCGTGGATTTCGAACGGAACCTTGCCTGTCCAGACGAGACGTTCCAACGCACCGGGCTTGGGACCTCGGGAACCCCAGCCGCGGTTAGTTCCACCGACAAACATCGAACCATCAGCGGTCATTTCCATTGCTAGTGTGCCTGACCCGAATCCTTCGCGGAAGCGGAAGCAGGCTCCCTGGTAATGTCCGTCGATCTTTTCCAGGAAGCATCGCATCACGGTGCTGTCGCTCTGGTCTCCGACGAACATCTGATTCTGGAAGGGGCCGAATTTGCCACCAGTCGTGTCACAGGCAACACCGCTGGCCGACTTTCCCATCTTGCTGTACGGGAACATGATGATCGGCGGTTCGTACTCAGGAATCTTGGCCGCTTCGGTCATGAAGCGGCTGCCGCTGACGGGTTCGGTAGGCTTGGGACCCATGACCGCTTTCACTTCGGGCAGGTCATACCATTTGAACCCGCCGGGATGACCGACGAACTTGCCGGGGATCAGATGCTTCAGTTCGCAGGTCCCGTTCCAGGGCCCTTGGTTGTCCGTATAAAACATTTCTCCCAGGGCATTCATCCCGATTCCGCCAGGGGATCGGATACCGCTGCAGGTCGCGATCGACTTGCCATCGGGAGTGATTCGCAGGCACCAGCCGCGGTACTTGCATTCGCTGCTGAAGGAACCGGTCAGACAGAGAACCACCCAGATGTTTCCATCACGATCAAACTTCGATCCGAAGGCGTATTCGTGATAGTCACCATTGATCT
>CAIWEX010000310.1 GCA_903911795.1 uncultured Schlesneria sp. | reverse complement strand
CTGTGAAGAGGGAATGCAGTACGGAATGATCGGCTATTTCATTCCCCATCGCATCTATCCCGCTGGGTACCACTGTGACCCCAGGCAACCCTTGCCGTTCGCTTGCCTGGCATCGCAAAAGAATTACATGTCGCTGTACATGATGTGTCTCTACAGCGACGGACCTCTGTCACAATGGTTTCAGGCCGAATGGAAGAAGACCGGCAAGAAACTCGATATGGGAAAGAGTTGCATTCGATTCAAGAAAAGCGACGATCTGGCACTCGAAGTCATCGGCGAAGCCATTCGACGCGTTCCCGCCTCGAAATACATCGAGATCTACGAATCTGCCTTTGTCAAAAAGCAGCCTGCTGCCGTAACGGCATCGACCAAAAAGACGACCAAAACAGCAGCGAAAAAGGCAACCAGAAAGACGGCAAAAAAGAAGACTCCAAAGTCATCAACATGACTGCCGACAGGGGAACTGCAGAGTCAATTCGTATTCACGCGATATCGCGTCACCGTTTCGCTTTTTTCGCTCGCGTGTAGCAATGGCAGTCGACGAGATGATCATTGACCATCCCGACGGCCTGCATGAACGCGTAACAAATCGTCGTTCCGACAAACCGAAAACCCCGTCGTTTCAGATCCTTACTCATGGTATCCGATACCGCGGTACTTGCAGGTACCTCCTGCATCGTCTGCCGCTGATTCTGAATGGGGACGCCACCCACGAACGTCCAGATGTAGCTGTCGAAGCTGCCAAACTCCTTCTGCACCTGCAGAAACGCCTTCGCATTGTCGATGGTCGAATCGATCTTCAAGCGATTCCGCACAATCCCTGCATCTGCCATCAGCGACGCATGCTTTTCCGGTCCGTATGTCGCCACAATCGCGGGATCAAATTGATCAAAGGCTTGTCGATAGTTTTCCCGCTTCTTCAGAATCGTGGACCAACTGAGTCCCGCCTGAGCCGCCTCCAGAATCAGGAATTCAAATAACACACGGTCGTCATGGACCGGTACGCCCCATTCGCGGTCATGATATTCGATCGAGAGTTCATCTGTTGCCCATGAGCACCGTACGAGTTCACTCGGTTGTCTTGACTTCGCCTTTGCCATGGCCTTCCTGTTCGGTCTGTTACTGTGATCCAGGGTTCTCGAATTCCGCCATCTGCAGCATAACCGACTTGCCGGATAGGATCTCGGTCGACATCATCACTTTTTGATGACGGCCAGGAAAGTGGCAATTGCCTGGCTGCCGCAGGTCAATCACGGCCACTCATCGGCAGATGGGATTCCGTTTGTTCATGATGCCCGATCCAGTGAGAGTCCATCATGTCAGCATCAGAGCGGTTGTTCAGTCCGATGCGGGCTTTTGAACATCCCGTCACGTACACGGTGACGATTGCGGTCGCTGCATCACTCGTGCTGGCTCCGCTGGTCATTCAGGGACTGGCAAAGGTTGGCAGAATCACCGACGCTCGCCGGCGCCAATTATGGGTCCGATGGCAGACCTGGATGGTGATGGCTCCACTCGTGTTTGCCCCGATTCTGCTCGGCGCGGCCTGGACAATTGCGGGTATCGGTCTGCTGAGCCTGCTCTGCTATCGTGAATACGCCAGGGCAACGGGACTGTTCCGTGAGAAAGCGATCAGCCTGACAATCGTGCTCGGAATCACGCTGATCACGTTTGCGACACTCGACAACTGGTATCGCCTGTTCATGGCTCTCACACCGCTGACGATCGTTTTGATCCTGACCGTCGCGTTGCTGGCCGATCGGCCTCAAGGCTACATCCAGCGCACAGCTCTGGGTGTCCTGGGCTTCGTCTTGTTCGGCCATGGCCTGGGGCACCTCGGCCATCTTGCTAACGATCCGAATTATCGCCCGCTGATCCTGATGGTGCTGGTCTCATCCGAAATGAACAACATCGTCGGCTACGTGCTTGGAAAACGAACCGGATTGCCGTTGCTTCCGCAGACAAATCCAGGGAAGACCGTCACGAATGTGATCAGCGGACTGATTCTCACGACAGGGCTGGTCATGATTCTTGGCCAGTCGGTCTTTCGAGGGACCGTACTGGAAAGTTGGCAGCATCTGCTGGTCCTTGGCGTGTTGATCTCTGTGGGAGGCCAACTGGGGGACTTGATGTTTTCGTCCATTAAGCGCGATCTTGGAATTAAGGACTTTGACGTGACGATCCCCGGACACGGGGGGCTTCTCGACCGCTTCGACAGCATCGTCCCGATCTCAGCCATCGTGTTTCATTACGTCAATTACTTCGTCGGAGTCGGTGTGGGAGAGTCGGTTCGGATCTGGACGTCGAGGGGATAGTTGAGTCTTGCAAATTTCTCACTCAGGGCGAGAGATCTTTCATGGACGACTGGAAATACAAACCCGCCGGAGATCTCGGCCTGCCTCATCACGAAGCCTTCAAGAGCCTCAAGCGTGAGAATGGTCTGATCGCCACGGCACTGCACTGGATCTGGTGGTCGTTTGTCCGCGCGTATCTCAATCTGTGGCACAGCCTGAAGGTAGAAGGACGCGAAAACCTGCCAAACGATCCACCGTTTGTGCTGGTTGCCAATCATTGCAGCCATCTCGATGCTCTTGTCCTGTCCGCTCCACTGGACCTGCGATTGCGAGACCAGATCTTCCCGATTGCCGCAGGCGATGTCTTCTTCACCAACCCGGCCATCTCGGCCTTTGCCGCCATGATGCTGAATGCCTTGCCAATGTGGCGAAAGCGATGTGGGCCGCATGCCCTGGCAGAACTGAAGCAGCGCCTGATCGAAGAACCATGTTGTTACATCCTGTTTCCCGAGGGCCAGCGCAGCCGGACGGGTGAGATGCTGCCGTTCAAGGCGGGACTGGGAATGATGCTGGCCGGAACATCGGTCCCCGTCATCCCGTGTTATCTGAAAGGCTGCTTCGAAGCACTGCGTCCGGAAACCCGCTGGCCTGTCCGACATTCGATTCAGATCCGGATTGGGAAACCAATCACGTTTGAATCAGTCCCCAATACACGTTCGGGTTGGGAACAAGTCGCAACAGACCTGCAAGCGGCAGTGAAAGGACTCGGCTACGACCGTGTGACCTCAGCAAATTGGCAGACCTAAGATCTTCGCGCCAAGCAAAGAAGCCAAGCGTTAGTAGCAATGAGACGACGACCTATTTCGCCTTCGTGGTCGACAATCGTTCAATTGCGAACAACAATGCCATGGCACCACCGCGGTCGTCAACTCCGCGAATCGCTTTTCGCTTCAAATAATCGTCCAGCGACTTCTGAGTTCCCGTCCCTTCGCAAACATCAATGATCTTTCCCCCCGGTTCGATCCGACGACAGACTGCGTCCCAGGCACGATCAGCAAGGGGTTGATACGTCGCTCGATCAAGCGATCCCAATGCCACTCCCCGCTGCATCGCAAAGCCGATCATCGCCGTCGCACTGAATTCCTCATAGGCTTCGGGAACATCAATCACCTGTCGCCACATCCCATTTGTAGTCTGGTGTCTGGCCAGGGAAGCCATATGCTGCTGAAACGACTTGAGTAGATCCGCACGTCCTGGATGATCTGCAGGGAAACGCGCTAAACACCAAGTAGCACCAACAGCGGGAAAACCATTTCCACGCCCCCAGGCGGCGTCGCACAGATGCCCATGCCGGTACAGGCCATCCTCGCGTTGTCGCAATTTCCGCATCTCACTCAAGTATCGTGTGGCCCCGTCAAAATACCGGGCCTCACCCGTCAACGAACCGGCTTCGCACAGGATTGGCCCACACATAAAGACCGCGTCGCTCATTTCCTGTGGACTCGGCAAGCGCAGCTTCGTGTGATCGGGTCCGTCGAACAACTGATCCGCGGCCTGACGGACGGCAGCAAGCGACCGATCACGCAGTTCTCCTGTAGTGTCGTGAGCGACCGTGGCATAAACGAGATGCCCGGCAAATTCCGTATGAGACTTTGGTGCAGGGCGTGGCCCCGCGAGGATTGCTTCGACGGTTCCACGCTGTGATGTATCTCCGGTCAGTTCGCCAAATCGCCAGCGGGCATGGACAGCAACCGCCGGGATATAGGCGACAGTCTCAAGCTTTTTTCCGTAGACCTGAAGCAATTCCTGTGCGACGTCCTGTGGACGTCGTGCTGCTGGCTCAGCAGCATATCCGATGTTAGTCGTTGCGATACACAGAGCGATGATCGTCAGGGGCTTCATTGGCGGCTTTCAATCAGACGGATGGGAAATTGATTGGGAATTATGCGATGAGTGAGGGAGCTCGACAATCCTTTTTGAATGTGGGACTTGGTACACCATTTTGAAGGGTGCATTTGCTCCGGCTGTCCAGCAGCGCAGCGTGGCGAGCAGTCGTCGATTTCGTGTATAAGCGTCTGCTGATTGGATACATTCCTTCCCCTTGAGGTGACACGATGAAGCTGTCGATGTTTGCGCTGCTTGCCGTACTGTTGACGGAGTCCGTGGCCTGTGCAGAAAACTGGCCCTGTTGGCGAGGACCGCGCGGGGATGGGACCAGCCTGGAAACCAATCTGCCGATCGAATGGGATGCGGCGACCGGCAAGAACATCGTCTGGAAGGTTCCGGTCCCCTACGGGGGACATTCCTCGCCCGCAGTCTGGGGTGACACCATCTTCATCACGGGAGCTGACGAAACCAAACCACGTCGCATGTTGATGGCACTGGACCGAAAGTCTGGCAAGCTCCTGTGGGAAGTCGATGTCGAAGATGCCCCGCTGGAAAAGAAGCACAAGCTGAACAGTTGGGCATCGGGAACTCCTGCGACCGACGGAAAACTCGTTTACGTCACATTCCTCGATGAAAAGGAAATGCTGGTTGCGGCCTACGATTTTGCAGGGAAACAGCAATGGAAAGTAAAGCCTGGTGTCTTTTCCAGCGTGCATGGCTACTGCAGTTGTCCGGTCCTGTTCGAAGGGACCGTCATAATCAACGGAGACCATGATGGCGATGCTTACATTGTGGCCCTGGATCGCGAGAAGGGGACAACCGTCTGGAAAACTCCGCGCGAAAATAGGACACGCAGCTATTGCACTCCGATCATCCGGGATCTCGGCGGCCGGACTCAGATGATTCTTTCCGGCAGCAAGTGTGTCGCCAGCTATGATCCCCGCACGGGAAAGCGGCACTGGATTCTGGACGGCCCGACCGAACAGTTCGTTGCGTCGCCCGTCGAAAACAAGGGACTGATCTTCATCACGGGGGGATTCCCTGACAAGCACATTATCGCCATCGATCCGACAGGATCAGGCAAGATTACCGAATCGAGTCATGTGAAATGGCACCACTTGAACAAGGGGGTGTCATACGTTCCGTCGCCGGTGGCTGCGGGAGACTTTTTCTATTGCGTGGCCGACGGTGGAATCGGCGGCTGTTACGACGCGGTCACGGGCGATATCAAGTGGCAGGAACGACTAGGCCGCCACCACAGCGGTTCACTGGTTGCCGCCGAAGGACGCGTCTACTTTCTGGACGACGACGGCATCACGCACGTGCTGAAGGTCGGACCGACATTCGAAGTTCTTGCGACAAACAAGCTGGGTGAAGAAGCCTATTCATCCCCCGCCATCAGCCAGGGGCAGTTTCTGATCCGAGGCGAAAAGCACCTGTTCTGCATCGGGAAATAATCGCGCATTTGAAGGATTGAGATCACTCGGTGCCAAGTCATCTCCGCGCTCTCTGCGTCCTCTGCGTTTCAAAAGAAACTCGGTTGAAACGCAGAGAACGCAGAGGTACGGCGGATAGCCACCGCGCTTAATTGGACCGACAAGCTAAGATGTTGGAACGTGCCTGAAAGAATGAAAAAGAAAAGCAACGAAACGAGTGAACAACCGACTGTTTTGCGTCGTCCAGCACCGGGTGTTTTTGTCCCGTTTCTTTGGGGCAGCGGATTCGTCGTTCTAAGCGCAGGGCTTTGGAAGATCGGGCCAATCATCGCCGATGGATACAACGTACTCCTGCCATATGGCTTCAGCGTTGTGTTGTTATTATTGGGCCTGACGACGATTTGGAGTTCCATTTATCAGCTTGCGTTGAGGCGAATTCCAGCCGCCACGATTCACCTCCCGAGCCATCGATTTCACCTGGGATCAGGAAATATTGTTTCGCTCGTTCAGCCGGGGAAATCCAATTTGTCCCGGCTGCGACTGCGACTGCTTTGCATTGAGCAAAAAACGACTTGGCACAAGCGAGCGTCACACCAGCCCGATGGACAAGTCGAATCCTACACCACAACCAAAGAGACTATTCTTCATCAGCAAACGCTGGTTGAGGTGACCGACCTGCATGTGGACGAGGGTGCCGAGTGGGAGAAGACGGAATCGTTCTCGATCCCCACAGATGCCCATCCTTCGCGCGACGGCAATTCGACAAGCATCGAATGGCGTTTGGAGCTATCGGGGAAAGGCCTTGGATTTCTGAGTTTTCTGCATTCGTTCGAAATTCAGGTCAGCCGGTAATCTTCATTGGTAATCGTCATCAAATTCACGGGAGAAACCGTTCCGAAGCAGGGGAGCCCCGCGGCCACTCTGCGATAGACTTGGGTCGCCATTGCATTGAGGTGATGCGGAGACCTCACACGAACGAGAATTCAAGGTGGAAAACGCGATCCGTCCGATCAAGCGACTCAATCACGTCATTGAATGCATCTGCGTGCTGTCGTACGTGGCCGCATTCGGGTTAGTGATCCGTAACGTACATGTCGCTGTAATGGCTTGTTCGCTTGCATGCTTGGCGTGCTTTTACGCTGCGGCACGTCGATGGGTTTCTGGTGTCAAATGGCGAGGTGCTGTTGTTGGGGCGGCAGACGGCGCGCTGGCTGCGTGGATGATCTATCCTCCGATCCCTGTAATTGTCGTCTACTGGGCGGTTGCAGGATATGTCGTGCAGCGGTTTT
>CAIWEX010000309.1 GCA_903911795.1 uncultured Schlesneria sp. | reverse complement strand
GCCTTTGTCTGTCATCAAGTCGTACTCAAAAAACGATCCGCGAGCTCTATTGTTCCCTCGGTGTAGGCCTCCCCCATCGCTTGGGCGGTCGGAGTTTCAGCATGGCTGGCGATCCATGCGGTCAGTTGTAAACGGCGGAGCATGACAAACACAGGGAGCATCGCAACATCGGCATCAGCGAATTCGGCGCAGCAACGGTAGCCTTCGACCCAGGCCGATTGCAGATCGGGTATCGAGTCGTCGGTCTCAATGAAACTAATAGCAGCAGCGAAATCAAAGCCGAACCAGCCGAAGCCACAATCGTCGAAATCGATCACCGCAATTTGCTGATCTTCGATCAGGAGATTGGCAAGGCGGAGATCGGCATGGATCAGGCCAAACCGCTCGGGACCGGTCCCCCAGATGTGGAGTTTGGTCTCGAGTGCTTTGGCAGTGCGTTGAAGCACCTCTCTACCTTCGATCGTCAGCCCCAAGCCGTCTCGCCAGTCGCCCCAGTAGGGTGTGCGACCAATGGTTGTATCGAAGTTCCAAGTCTTACGTTGAAAGCCTGCAGGGGATTTCCAGCGTCTTGCATGATCGTGAAGCCGAGCGGTGATTGTGCCAAGCCTGCGAAAACTGTCGGACAGGTCATCCGTGGGCGAGGGCTCGCGCCCCGGCATAAACGCAAAGCCAACCACCTGCCGAGACTCTCCGCAATTTTTAAACTCGGCGATGTAGCCGCCGCTGCTTGTCTGGTACGGGCGGGGTGCATTGACGATGCCACCGTCGATCAGGTCAGCAAGCCAAACCAGTTCGGATTCGATCTCCTGACGATTGTGATAACCCGGACGGTGCACGCGCAGAACGACCCTCGCGCCTGTCTCCGGGTCGTCGACACGGAAGGTTGCGTTCTCGGAGAGATGAAGAAGACTGACCACGCTACGAGGCGACAACCCCCATTCGGCAACGAGGTCCTGAGCACCTGTTCGCAGTTCCTCCACAAAGGCATCGTCATAAAGTCCCGTCATGGAACTACGCTCCCACACTGAACCGATCCGTCAATCGAACGGTCGATTGATATTTGGCTGAGGCATTATGTTATGTCCGGGCATCCAGATGTCAAACAGCCAACATCAACATTCCCCTCGCCGAGAATCCGGGTGTAGCCCCATTTGATTTCGCGGGCCTACTTCAATACGTAGTCACGGATGCCATCGTGCGTCCGGGGCCGGCCGGGTTTGCGTTTGGGAACAGCCTTTGCGGTGTGAGACGCGTCGGCCTCGCAGACCCAGCGCAGGAACGACTGGTAGGTGACAAGCGAGACCAGTTTCTTCAGCTGCTGCCCGAGATTCTCGCCGAACCGGAGAAGTCGCCGTTTTTCCTGGTCGGTCGCCACCAGCCGCTCCGGCAGCCGGGCGCGCAGGATCTCGTCCGCCGCTGATGGCGCGACCCGCAAATCTTCTCCAGTTCCGCGCCGATTCTGGCCAACCGAGCAGTCTCTTGACGGGCTGTTAACCCGTTGCTCGCGAGTTCGACGAGGGTCCCTTTCGTTCGCCCCCCACTCCCCGGTGCGTGGAAAGCTCGAACTCATGATAATGAGTAACTGAGTATTCCGATCCCGCCTGTCACCTGCGGACGGCTAAATTTTCGGCATTTTCAGCGTCATAACTACTGGGGGGACGCTCGTTTGCCCTTGTCCCCCACATCTTCCGGAACGGAGCGGCAGTTGATTCAGCTGTCGGAATGTTGCGGATGATTCTTTAGCCTCGGCACCTTGCCGGGGCGGTTGTGTTTTCACACACGACCGCCCCGCACTGGGGCGGTCTCCTCAAGGAACGCCTCATGAGTGTCAGACTTTCCCCGGACCGAGATTGCCCCATCCCATCCCCCGCGTTTTCGGGGCCTGACGACTTTCTGCGATTGCTGGCACCGATCCGTAGACGTGCCCGCCAAGCCTTTCGTGGCCTGGATCCCGAGGCCCGCGAGGAGGCCGAGCAGGAAGTCGTGGCCAATG
>CAIWEX010000308.1 GCA_903911795.1 uncultured Schlesneria sp. | reverse complement strand
GACCGACCCTTCAGGCCTCAAGAAGATTTTCGTGGGATGAATTCCAGGGCCGAAGGGCTCTGGCTGGGTGAATTACTGGCCCCTCTGGCCGCAAACCATGGCTGAACCTACCGAAAATTGCATTCTGCGATGTGTAGATACCTATGGTCCAAGATCGTGGCATCCATTTCCCAGAATGAAAACGATGTTTGCCACATCTTCTTCGTCTTCCGCGCCCGAGACCCTCGACAGTTTGCCGGATTGCATGTTACCTTTCGGCCTGTAGTGCTGGTTTGTAACGTCTCGGACCTGAATGATGACCGCTTCCACTCCACGGCCTGCCGTGGTGCTCGTCAGTGGCGGACTTGATTCCGCAACAATACTTGCGATTTGTCAGTCGCAGGGATTTGAACCCTATGCCATTTCCTTCGATTATGGCCAGCGGCATCGCCATGAACTGGCGGCCGCCGATCGCGTCTGTGCTGCTGCCGGTGTCCGTCGTCACATCGTCGTTCCGCTGGATCTGCGAGCGTTTGGGGGATCTGCACTGACCGCGGATATCGCAGTCCCGAAGGACCGCAGCGACGCACAGATGTCGGTAGGGATACCAATCACGTACGTTCCCGCTCGAAACACGATCTTTCTCTCCATTGCACTCGGCTGGGCTGAAGTCCTGGGAGCGAGTGATCTGTTTATTGGCGTGAACGCTGTCGATTACAGCGGTTACCCCGATTGCCGTCCCGAATTCATCAATGCGTTTCAGTCAATGGCCCGTCTGGCCACTCGATCTGGAGTTGAGGGGGAAGGAGAATGGCGGATTCACGCGCCGTTGATTGATCTGAGCAAGGCAGAGATCATCCGTCGTGGCATGGAACTGGGAGTCGACTACAGCCTGACCCACAGTTGTTACGACCCCGATCCCGAGGGCCGGGGCTGCGGCCACTGTGATTCGTGCCAGTTGCGGTTAAAGGGATTCGCCGACGCAGGCCTGATCGATCCGGCTCCGTACGTCAGCCGATAGATGTTTTGGACACGGAGTGCACTGAAAGCACGGAGATACAGGCTTTCTCGTCGTCGGATTCGCATTGACCCGTAATACAGGGGCTGTGGTAGAATCGAGCTGGCTCGTTCTCGATTCACTGATTCCACGAGGCATTCACGATGAAACGTTCAGTTTCTGCGATTGCATTGGTCATGGCCATTATCAGCAGTACTTACGGCCAGTCCTCATCGTCGAGTGCTCCGCGGCCCAGATCATCGCAATCAATTGACGAACTCCTGCTCTTCTTTCCAGTGAAGCATCCTTCAGGTGACTGGGCACCCAAAGATCTTGAGTTCAAAGATGTCGAATTCACTTCGGCTGATAAAACAAAGCTGCATGCCTGGTATTGCCCTTGTGACAACCCTCGTGCGGTGATCTTGCTGTCGCACGGAAATGCGGGGAATCTGGCGGGGCATGCATCGTGGTTGCGGTATCTGCAGCAGCAGGCCAGGGTCTCGGTGATGATTTATGATTATCGCGGATTCGGACGGAGCGAAGGGAAGCCGACGGTTGAAGGAGTTCTGCAGGATGCCACAGCAGCTCGCGCGAAGCTGTGCCAGCTTGCGTCGGTCAAAGATTCAGAACTGCTGTTAATGGGAGAATCGCTTGGTGGAGCAATTGCCGTTCAACTGGCGGCGAAGTCTGCGCCGCGCGGGTTAATCCTGCAAAGCACGTTCTCCTCGATGAAAGACGTTGCGATGGTTCATTATCCGAAACTGGCCTGGCTGGTTCCGACTGGCAAGCTTGATTCGGTAAGCGCGATCTCACAATACCACGGTCCGCTCCTGCAGAGTCACGGCGACAAGGACGAAATCGTTCCTTTCAAGTCGGGCGAAAAGCTATTCCAGGCCGCCAATGAGCCCAAGGTTCTGCTGACGATTTCAAATGCGGGGCACAATAACTGGATGTGCAAAGACTACCTGCAACGATTCGATGAGTTTGACGATCGCGTGAAGCCAACCGACAAGCGATAGACACGAAGATGCTCAAAACGAATCGCGGAAAGACGGTTCACACGGAGGCACGGAGACACAAAGGTGAAATGCATCCGCGGAAATCAGGGGGTGTCTTTGCGACTCCGTGAGGGACATGATCCGTCGTGTCGGACAACCGTCACAACCGATATTTCCGTCATCACATTCATTGATCGGCCGATGCAAATTCTTCGCGCGCCTGCGGCAGGTTTGACGTAGAGTTGTCCATTGTCTGAATCAACGTGCGTCCCTGTTTTCGCGGAAATGATCGCGTGAATCTGCCTCTTGCTTGCGAACTCGAACCTGCTCAAGGTGACGACCATGCCACACATCCGGTCGAGACGGCGATTCCACGGACAGTGCTGATCTGCCACGCTGACGATGCTCTGAATCGCGAGGGACTCGCCCGCTGGTTGGCAGCAACGACGAATCTCGCGGCAATTGTTGTTCTCGAAGAACCTCCCAGCCGGATGAAGCAACGGATCCGCCGCGAAATCAAACGCGTTGGCTGGCTACGGTTTGTAGATGTACTCGCCTTTCGGTTGTACTACAAACTGTTTCTCGCGCGGCGAGACCGTGAATGGGAGGGGCAGACCTTGATGCGGCTTTGCTCCCGTTATCCCATGATTGGTCCAGAAACAAAGGTCCTTCACGCGCCATCGCCGAATTCTCCGGAAGTGGAAGCGTTGCTGCACGATGTCGAGCCCGACATCGTGATCGCACGCTGCAAGACGCTCCTTAAGGAGAGCGTTTTTTCCATCCCGACTCGCGGAACGTTTGTGATGCACCCGGGGATTTGTCCGCAATACCGGAATGCCCATGGCTGTTTCTGGGCACTCGCCCGACAGGACCGGGACCATGTCGGTATGACACTTTTGAAGATCGATCGAGGGGTCGATACCGGACCTGTTCACGGCTACTTCCGCTGCCAGTTTGACGAACAGGCGGAATCGCACCACGTCATCCAGCACAAGGTTGTTTTCGATAACCTGGATGCGATTGGGGCACGGTTACTCGACATTTATCACGATCGGTATGAGCCGATCGATACACAAGGCCTGCCGTCCGGCGAATGGGGACAGCCCTGGCTGACAGCGTACCTGCAATATCTGAAACGGGCTCGTCGAGCCACCTGAACAGCGTTGTTTGCTTAAGCTTCGAATTAAATCAGCATGTCGATCAATCTTCTTTATCATGATGTCACGGCAGCAGGTGCTGACGACACGAGCGGCTTCGCCGGTCCCGCAGCGGCACGGTACAAACTGACTCCCGACGAATTCGCCGCTCACCTCGATCGGATCAGCGATTGCGTGACTGAAGTTCCGGCACGCAATCCACTCGATGTCCTGCGATCCGAGAAATCGTGGTCGATCACATTTGACGATGGTGGCCTGTCGAACGCCACTGTGATCGCTGGTGAACTGGAACGTCGCGGCTGGCGGGGTTGGTTCTTCATCGCCACCGATTTCATCGATCGTCCGACATTCTGTTCGCGCGAACAATTGCGGGAACTCCATGAACGGGGCCACGTACTCGGCAGTCACTCCTGCAGCCATCCCGAACGGATCTCCAGTTGCACTTCAGAGCAACTGCTGGATGAATGGTCGCGCAGTTGTGGTGTATTGTCCGAGATCACCGGACAGGCCGTGACCACAGCGTCAGTCCCGGGCGGGTTTTACTCGACAGAAGTCGCCCGAGCGGCATCACGAGCCGGAATCCGGCTGCTGTTTACTTCAGAGCCGACTGTTCACGAATTTGTCGTGGATGATTGTCGTATCGTCGGTCGGTACAACATCTATCGTGGCATGAGTGCCGCTGACGCTACTCAGCTTTTGACCAACCCCATGCGCCGCTGGCGACAGGCTGCCTTCTGGACTGCTAAAAAGGCCGCCAAGACGGTCGCGGGCCCGGTTTACAAAGCCGTGCGGCAACGATTGCTGAATCGGGCGTATTCGTCGTAGCTGGCAACATTGCGGCTGCGGACGACATGCACGTTTGTCCTTCGTCATGATGAATTCCATCCAGGCGATTGTCGTGGGCATTTGAGCGGTGGTGATCTGATAGGACGAATCGCGTAGTGCACAGGCCTGTTCACCGCCGAGACAAGCTCGGTGGGGGCTTTTGCTGTTTTCGTGGTGTGGTTCCCTCGCTGACCGTTCGGGTTACCTCTGATCCACCGTCGCGTTTTTTCAGCCTTCTGCAGGCAGCATGGTGACTTCCCACATCTGTTCCGATATAACGATTCGTTGATTCACTTCCTGCGAGAGGCCGTTTTCAAGCGGCCGATCTGCGTTTGTCTTACTCCTGCTCGTGGAGGCGCTCATGATCCCTTCGACACGTCGCGCATTTTTGTCCGATGTTGGACGCGGAATGTTGGCTGCCGGACTAGGGGCTACCCTTGCCAATGATCTGGGGTTTTCGACCGCATTTGCTGCTGCCGGGGCCGATACGATCCCGCTGGGTGAATATGCGGGGCTCGTGGAATTAATGCGGAACACCCCCGCTGACAAACTTCAGCCGATTCTCGCTGGGAAAATTCAAAAGGGTGAAGCGACGCTGAAAAGCCTGACGGCTGCGG
>CAIWEX010000307.1 GCA_903911795.1 uncultured Schlesneria sp. | reverse complement strand
GGTTTCTGGCGATGCGAGTCTCCAGTCGTCCATCGGAACCGACGGGGTGGCGGGGCGCACCCGCTTCGGGGAAGCCCCCGTTCAAACGCGTTCCGTTTCGGGGGCTTCTGCAAAGCCAGTGCGCCCCCGCCACCCAACCGCATCAACACCGTCTTTCAGCGTCTCGCGCGATAAATATCGCTATGGGCCGGCAGCAAAGGGAGGCAGTGAAGGCTGCCTTCGCTTGCGTGAGCCAGCCTTGTCCGAGCCAACACCGTCCGAGCCAACACCGTCCGAGCCAACACCGAATAGAAAAACATCGACCAGTGAATCGGCTAACTCAGGTGTGAGCCGTTTCCTGGGTTTTGGCAGTCGGGACAGGATGTTGATGTGTTGATCCATGATGCAACAGAAGATCAGCGATAACGCTGCCGCATCGCCTCCTGTCAGTTCACCTGCATCCAGCCCGTCCTGAATGACCTGCTGAATAATCGAAAATCTCAAGCTGGCTATTTCAGTGAGAAAGTCGGCGATTCCCGGGATCGTCGGTCCGAAGTGGGTTTGAAACATCAAACGCGGCACTCGAGGGTCAGTCGCACAAAACTCGAACGAACCTCGCAAAATGGCTCGCAAACGTGGGGCACATCCTTTCGTTTCGCTGATGAGCTTCCCGAGATTTCGATACGCTTCGTCGTGCTTCCAGTGAACCAGCCGTTTGAAGAGATCTTCCTTGCTGGAGCAGTAGTAGTACAGAACCGGACGCGTGACACCTGTCGCTTCGATGATCTCGCGAACGCTGGCGGCTTCGTAGCCTTTCTCTGCGAACAGTGAAAGCGCTGCGTCAAGCAACCGTTCTTCAGTATCGTTGGTGGGTGGGCGAACGGCTTCGAGTACTGTCACGACTACTTCTCCACAGATTTGCGAGGTTGTCGGGTGTCATGTTTCAAGTTGTCGAAAATGACATGGATCAGATCTTCCGTTCGTTCAGATGCCAGTAAGAAGAAACAGAACAGCATTTCATCCCGGGTACCATCACCCCAGGTAACTCTCTTGGGAGGTGAACTCGGATTCGAAGGATTTTCGGCAGAATTATCGAAGACCGCATGAACATCCAGACGCGTTCCCGCAGGGAGTGTAAACGGGCGTTCGTAGTAGTATTCATCCTGCCAGTTGTAATTCCAGTTCGTGATGTCGATGAGGGTCTTAACCGTTGAATCGGGCAGCGTTGCGGTGGCTTTCATGGACTTCCCCAGAAGATGCATGTGCGGCACAACACCGACCATCACGACGTCTCTGGGCAATGTGTATGACGTCGAGCGGTGATAATCTTTTTCTCTGGCGGCAATATCCATTTCGTAGTTTGCGACCCAGATGCTTCCCACAAGCTTCGCAGGTTCCTTCAACGATTCTGCAACGGGCTTCTTTACGAAATAGAGTCCGATCTCTGATTGATCGCTTTCCGGCTTGCCCGTGGGATGGTAATGCATCTGCACGACGAGATCTGAACCCTTCTTCAGGTAGCGCCCCATCCCGTTTGGAAGTGGTCGCGGCGTATTGCCGACAGACCAGCCACCCAAGGCCCCCGAGGGAAGAAACCCCGGTCCGCCAAAATTGGCGTAGCCCGGTTCGGGCGTTGACTGATCGAGTTTCCGGGCAACCCCTTTGTCGTCCAGAAACAGCACCGAGTGATGCGCGACGCGTTTATTACCGGGATGAAACTCAATCGCAGCGACGAGTTTGTCTTCGGGGATCCGGACCGGAATGACAAAGTTCTGAAGAATATCAGGACCATCGGCAGGGACATTGAAAGGCTCGGCCATTTTCACAATCAGGTCAGGTTGTCCCAGTCGCCATCCTTCGGCAAATTGTGGTGAAGGGGGAAGGTCGGCGTCGTCACCTTTGGCACGGCCGGTCTCGGCCCATATTTGAAACAATTTCAGTTCTCGATCCGTCAGCCAGCGCTCGCCAACAAACTTGTCGTGACCCGGCGAAGGAATCCAGGGGGGCATGATCCGGTCGCCTGTCACCTGCGCAATCTGCCGGGCTCGTTTGGCGGTCTGTTCATAGTCAGCCAGTGTAAACGGAGCGACCTGCCCCGCACGGTGACAGTTCAGACAACGTGATTGAATGATGGGTGCAATATCTCGCGCGTATGTCACCTGGGATTGCGACTCCTTGCCAGGCAATGTTTCAAACAGGCATCCCACCGGTTTTGTTTCGGCGATCTCAATCGGCCTCCCTTGAGTGGCTGCCGTGATGGCGTCAGCGAGAAATCGTCTTTCGGCATTCTGGCGCCGCCGGCCAATTGCTTCCCAGGCATTATCAATCGCACCTCGATAGACAAGCTTGCCATCGCGATCGATTACAAATGCTTCTGGAATATGAGTCGGCATCAGCACCTGGGCCAGCAACCCCGAGCTGTCGAACAGAATCGGAAACTTCGCCTTGTACTCGCTGAAGTGTTGTGCGGTCGCAGCCCGCTTGACCGTTGGATCGGAAACGACGCCAAAAAAGTCCGTCTTCCTGTCGGCTCCAGCACTACTGGTGTACAAGTCATTCAAAGCTGCGACGTACCCGTTGGAGATTGGGCATTCTGTCGAAACGAAGACGAAGACCCGAACTCGCCGGGCATCATTCTGATCAAGGGCGTGAATCGCCCCTTGGAGATCCGTCAGCGGAAAGGAGATCGCTGGGACGGCACCAGGTTGGATCCGTTCATTTTCGTCCGCGCGGGTTCCAGTGGAAAGTGCACAGAGCACCAGTCCCCACAGGACAGCCACGTATCCAACCCGGGTCAGGAATTCCGTCATCGTTGCGTCTCCCCATGTCTCTCGTGCGGCAGTCATGGCTTACGCCAGAGTATACCTACCTAACGGTCGTTAGGTTTCAGGGGCCACAGCCAGATTCCTGAATTCTTCCGGCTTTCGTCGCTTCCCAAGAAAAGCGGCGAATGTATTACCGCATATTCAGCGGATCGACATCGACGACGAATTCGATTTCCGGGTGGTTCGGCATGTTCGGCGCCGCGTGCAGCCAGAGTTTCTGCAGATCGGCAAGGTTTGCAGACGTGAGCTGCAGGTTGTAGCGGAAGTTGGCTTTCAATCGGGTGACCAGGCAGGGTGCCGGACCAAGAATCCGGACTTCCACACCCAGATCTTTCGCGGTTGCTTTCAGGATTTCCCCTGTTTTCTCTGAGTACTCCTGCAGTTCCTGCTCTTTGGGTCCGCGCAGGATTACACGTGCGAGATGTGTAAACGGTGGAACTTTCAGTGCCATGCGATGCTGTAGCTCTTCATTCGCGAAGCCGGTGAAATCGTGTTTTGCGGCTCGTTGAATGGCAGGTTGCTCGGGTGAGGAGGTCTGAACAAGAACTCGCCCCCCTTTTGCACTGCGCCCTGTCCGGCCAGCGACTTGAGCAATCAATTGAAACGTCCGCTCGGCGGATCGCAGGTCCGGCTGGTGCAGCAATGTGTCCGCATCAATCACACCGACCAGTGTCACGTTCGGAAAGTCGAGGCCCTTGGCGATCATCTGGGTTCCAAGCAGGATCTGGACTTCACCATGCCGGAATTTCTCCAGTGCGATATCGTGGCTCCCTCGCTGCTTCATGGTATCGCTGTCCATCCGCAGGCATTTGTATTCGGGGAATCGGGTTCGGACCTCCGCCTCGAGCCGTTCCGTTCCCATCCCCAGCGACAACAACCCCGGCTTGCCACATTTCGGACAAGCTGATGGGGGCTTCGTGCTGAAATCACAACTGTGGCAGAGAGCCACCGCGCGTTCCTTGTGCCAGGTTAGTGTGACATCACAATCGGGGCACTTCACACCTTCGCCACACCCACGACACCAGAACACAGGTGAGAAACCTCGCACATTCAAAAAGAGGATGACTTGTCCCCCCGCCTTGAGGGCCGCCTGCATCGATGTGAACATCGCCCGACCGATCCCGGCTCCTTTACCGATCGCTGGATCATTCCGCGTATCCACAACGACGACTGGCGGCAGCGGCAGGCCAGCAACACGTCGGGGCATCGGAATCAGCACATCTTGTTTCCGCAGCACTCGCAGATACGATTCCAGTGTCGGTGTGGCTGAACCGAGGATCAGCGGAATCTGCTCAAGTTCCGCTCGTTTGCGAGCGACTTCGACCGCGTGATAGCGGGGCGTACTGTCCTGCTTGAAACTTGTCTCGTGCTCTTCATCGATGACGATCAGTCCCAGTTGCGGTGTCGGCGCGAAGATGGCACTGCGCGCACCGACGACAACCTGAACCGCCCCGCTGGCGATCTGCTGCCAATGTCCATGACGCTCCGCATCCGTCAAATGACTGTGCAGCACTGCGACGGATGGAAACCGGCTGTGAAACCGGCGGATCGTTTGAGGCGTCAGGCTGATTTCCGGGACCAGCACGATCGCCTGACGCCCATAGCTGACGATTTCTTCGATCGCTTTGATATAGACTTCCGTCTTACCGCTGCCCGTCACACCGTGCAGCAGCAATGTCCGATGCTGACTGGATCGGACCACGTTCAAGATTGTTTCCACGGCTCGCCGCTGGTCGGGAATCATCACGATCTCGCGGTGAACTTCCGGAGTCGCCATGGTGGGTGCTGTCAGCAGTCGCTCGCGCAGAGCAATGACCAGCCCCTTATCGCGCAAGCTGTGAATGGGGACAACACCACACCCTGCCGCCTCAGTCAATTCGTCGATTCGCATCGGTCCCGCAGCGCCAATGAGTGCTTCAAGGACGGCCCTCTGTTTGGCGGGAAGTTTCAATTCAGCAAGAAGCTGCTCGGCGTCGGCTGCACGCTTCGCAAGATCGGGGCTGAGTGAAAAGAACGTGACTTCACGGGTCCCCGCTTTGGACTTCACGCCTGCAGGGACAATGCTCTCGAGAACCTGTCCCCAGCCACACAGATAACGATCCGCGATCCAGCGCGTCAGCTCGAGCATTCGTCCGTCGATCAGTGGTTCTCGATCCAGAACACTGGTCAGCGATTTCAACGTCTTTCCGGATGGATATTCCGTCGTCAGCCCGACACAGAATCCGATGGTCGGTTTGTTACCACGCCCGAACGGCGCTTCTATTCGCTGACCGGGACCGATCATGGAACGCAGGTCGATCGGAACCAGGTACTGAAATACCGTTGTGAGTGGCCGATTGAAGACAACACTGGCAATCAGACAGTCCGCTGCCGCCGCGACTTCCCACGACTGCAGGTTGGGGGGAAGTTCTTCGTCGGAAAACAGACTCGTCTGGCGGTCGTTTGACACGTTGACTCAACAGGTGGCGGGGAATTTTCGCAATCAATTTGAATGATTGATGATAGCAGAGACGTGCCAGAATCCTCATCCTCAGAATACGTAGAAACGCGAGTGTCATCGGTAATTCCTGAATTCCGCCGGAAACGGGATTTCCTGCGGCACCCCACTACGATCTGTCGCACTGCGCATACCATCGCCGTCGGCCGATATGTGTTGGCGACCTCGCATGCCGTAGCGCAGTCCCATCGAAAATTCTGTTCCGTCAGTTGCGCAACAATGAGACTTAAAACGCAATCGCGTCTGGTCCTTCTGCAATTTTTTTCTCCATGATGCGCGGGCGGTATATGCCGCGCCGATAGGTCTCAGTGTGGCGATAGATCCGCTCCTTCTCGATCTCGTCATCCGGTGCGTCGGCGGCTAACGGAGTATAGCTGTAGAAGGTGATTGTCGCCTGCTTCGCATCCATCCGTCCTTCCGGCACCCATGAGTCTGGCTTTGCTTCGAGCCACTTCCAATCAGCAGGATCACTCGTTGGAAATCTAGCCAGTGAATCTTCCGGCAGGTCGGCCCGCGGCTTCCACGGGTCGTCGTCAAAAATCATGTTCATCCCCCATCGGATGCCATGCCAACCGGTGCCGAACTCTTTCAGTTCACGACGTAACAGCGAAGCTTGAAAGTACGATGCAACCGTGTCGTCTCCGACAATCGCTTCCATCGCGTCGTCCAGGGCATCGAACGGCTTGGGTGGTTTGAGGAAATGTGATTCCAGTCGCGGACATTCGTCTGGCTCAGGAAACGCGGCATCGTGGGGAAGAGCCCAGACGAAGCCATTGCTGTTTCCGTCCTGTTGGAAGACATACGCTCGTAACACATAGCCCTCGCGAAGTCGCAGTCGTGGAAAGACCGTAAGCAGGGACACCGGATCGACGGGGCTTTTCGACCACCCTTCGGGTGTCGTGTTGGGTAGGCCGGAAAGCTGATTCGCGTTCTTTCGCCAGAGACGGATCTGTGATTCCGCAAAGCGTTGGACGACCGGTGCGTCGGGTTTGTCGGAAGCACGCAGCGCCGCGGCGTCGCCGATGGACGCGAGCTTTTCTGGTTCGGCAGTAATGTTGAGTTTCGGCAGATTCTTGCGGATCGTTGCGATGCCCGCCTGCGTGACGAGAGTCTGGCTGACATCGAGTGTCCGCAGTTGCTGACATGCCGACAATCTGACAAGACCAGAGTCAGTGAGTTTTGTGTCGGCAAGAAAGAGAGCATCGAGCCGACGGACAGCCGCCAGCGTCGCTGCTGACGCGTCAGTTACCGGAGTGCCGGAGAGTCCCATCTGACGCAGTTCAGGAAGACCGATGATGGCTTTCAAAGTGTCGTCTGTCAGCTTCACTGCATTGGTGGCGTCGATCATTGTGACCGGATTGCCCGGCAATCGATCATCGTAGTGAGTCAATATTCCCCCAAGCATCTTGATTTGACTCAGCGCTTGGTCGGGCGACAGCGATGTTCGTGGGGGCGACGTTTCGACGATCAGCCCGGGCAGGGCTTCGCGCAGAGACGTGACCGCTTCGAGACTGACGCCGGTTCCACACACGTCAACTTTCTTCAGGCTTTTACAGGCAGCGAGTTCTATCAGGCCGGAATCCGTGATCGGAGTGTCGTTCAGTGTGAGTTCGGAAAGCCTGGGAAATCGCACCAGGTGTTTCAGGCCATCGTCTGTGATCGCAGTCCCCGCAAGGCGAAGCGACGTCAATTCCGTGAACGGGAGCAAGTGTCGCAGCCAGTCATTGTCGATGTCTGGGTGTCCCGAGAAGTCGACGGCAATCACCGTTCGACCGTTACGGTCAAGCTGAATCAGGATGCCACCATGATCGTAGAGCGCAGTGAGGGTATCACGCTCTGCTGGGGACCACTCCCGTGTGACAGCAGCCGCCCTCTGGGGTTGTGAAAATGTCGACGTCGGCGTTACGAGCAATGTTGTTAACACGGACAACATTGCGAACTGCGGATATCGTTGAAACATTGTCTGTTCCTGAGATTTTGTCGGACAGCGACCCTGATTGCTTCGCGCGGACGCGATCACACGCTGTTGGAACTCAACGCGGCTTGAGATACCAGGAGCCTTCAAAGACCGCTTCGGACGATTCGCCTTTTGGCAGGTATCCGATCAGCGTCCCTTTCATCGAGTCGGTTTTGGGATCGTAGAGTCCCTTGTAGTAGATCGAGAGAACTCCGCGGTTCAACTGTTTGCTCAGGACATGGAATCTGACGACACCACCCGGTTCTACAATTCCTCCTCCGGCGTTTCCGAACCATCCCGGAGGCATCCAGACAGCGCCGCTGGCGGCGACACCTGTTTCGCCGCGACGGAATGTAATGCTGATCGCTCGCTTCCCCTGCACCTGGCCCAACCCTTCGACAGGACCTGTGATCTTGTCGATCGTGTAGATCCCTGACCAGGCACGTTCCAGAGCCTTCATCGTGGCTTCTTCGTCGACTGGCGTCGCTGGTGGAGTGACATTGGTCGTGGCTGGGGGCGTTGGAGTGACCTTGGTATTTGTCGTGGGCGTGTCGGTTGCTCCATTCCCGGTACGGGCGGTTGGTGGGAATGGTGTGCCTGGAACAACTGTCACCTTCAGTTCGCCGCTGGAACCGGGAGTACCACCGACCTCAAACCTGTAATCCCCTGGAGGAAGGTTGTAGATCTGTACGGATTCCAGTTCTCGCAAGTAACGATTCTGCGTGACAGAGTAAAGGTTACTCCCTTTGAGCGTGGTCGACGTATAGCCCGTATTGGGATCCTGATAGCGGAACGTGAGATCGACCCCCAATGTATCCCTGGGGATCGTAAACAGGCCTGCCCGGCGTTCAGGTTGCGATTCTCCCTGGATAACCTGTGCGGCGACACTGCTGGACTTCTGTGAGTCCGAGGCAGTCGCTTGACCATTACTCGCGCTCGGCTGATCCTGACCTGCAGGGCATTCGCAGCGATCCATCAGGAACAGCACGATGATGAGCACGATCGAACTGAGTGGAATGAATTTCATCACCTCTCCTGTTTGAATGAGCTGGCCGTGACCTGGGAGATTACGAAGCCGATGGGAACCAGCAGCATGCTCCCCATCAGCACGCCAATGAATGCAAACACTTGTCCGTATCCGTAGTGATTCACCTGACCTGCCGGGAGCATTGCGTCCGGGGCGTTGATCGCGAGGACTCCAGTCCCGAAGACTGCGATGCCAGACATGATGGCTGCAGCGAGCGACAGCGGCCACGCGCGGGTACGTGAGTTTCGAATCCCGTCAATTGGCGATATGAGTCGACGCCCTGATGCCAGGCCAACGCGCCAACACAGGACCATTGCGACCACAATTGTGATGATGAATAGCCAGATGCTGACCTTGCTCACAACCCGGTAGGCCCACCCTTCCGGAGCCTGTAACGTCAGTGTGATGGCATCCGCAGGAATGACCGTAAATGTGCCTGTCAGCGTGTCATCGATTCTGGAAAGGGCTGGCGTGCATGCGGCTCGCCAGTCACGCGGCAGATGAATGGTGACATCCAGTCCGCCGAATGCGGACCAGGATCTCGCAGGGGCCAGGACATAAGCAAATTGACGGTAGACGGTCGGGTTCCCATACCGGTGCGTCGCAGCTTCCGCCTGATATTGAACCGTCAGAACTTGCTGTCCAGAAGGAATCACTACCGAGAACGCATGCGGCACCGGTGGCTGACTTCCGTATGCGAGATAGGACAATTTCTGATCGTCCTGCAGACTCGGCGTTTCTTTGGGGGTTCGCCACGAAGCGGGAATCGCCGCGTCTGCTGCTGGATGACTTGAGATGGACTGGTCGTCCAGCCAGACGTGAAAGTTGTTCACGCCTGCTGCTCCCGAGACGAACAGCAGGTCGAGAGTTTTCTCGGCCCCATGATTTATCAGATTGTAAACAACCTTCACCTCTACCTGTTCACAGTTTGCCAGAGGCCTCAGATCGATTGACAGTGTCTCGTGCGCGATTTCGACATCCTGGATCCCGATCGGTTCAGCGACGATCTGCCCGCCAGAGGAAGGTGGACCGATATTCCCCCATGACAGTGGCGGGGCCACGAGCAAGAACATCGCTCCGGCCAGCAGGATCACTCTCACTTCCCTGCCCTCGTCGCCCGAGCCAACAGGATTCGGGCGTCGTTCGCTGTTACGGTGCCGTCCCGATCAACATCGCAGATAAGGTCTTCCGGAATGAGCTTCACCGACATTTTGAGAGCATTTTTGGCATCAGCAACAGTAGCCACGCCATCTCCATCTGGATCGCCCGTAGACGTCGTTCCCTCACCTTCGATGACAATTTCTCCGTTAATCGTGTTGACGGTGAGTGGCCGTCCTGTCGAGTCATTAGCGGATGTCACTTTGACTTTGAGGGGAATGACCGCTCCTGCCGCGCCTGTGACCCGAAACGTCATGGATGTCAGCGTTCCGCTTCCATTGAGTTCGTCCGTTGTGGCATGTCCGAATCTTACCGTCCCCTTAACATTGTAATTTGCCTCAAACAGGATGACTTCCAGCGGCTCATAGATTGGTCCCTGTTCCGGACGCACCGTCACTTCGGCTCCGCGGGCATCGTAGTCGATCACGACATTCACACTGGCCAGATCTGCACCGTTGAGCAGTTGGACAGGTACAGTAACACTCTGGCCGGACCGGACTTTTCGGGATTCGACCTTGATGGTCATCTTTCCAGCGTTCGTCGGATCCTGGTCCCCTTTTCGGTCTGTTGTGGTTTTGCCGGGGTCGCCCGGGGGCTTCGTTGTCACCGTCGTCGTCAAAGGATCATTGCCACCCGTCTTTCGTTCTGGCTCGTCAGGCAAGACTTCAGCGAAGACGGCACCGACATCAGGATCACCCCAGAAATATCCCTTGGCTCCAGAGTATGGCGAGTCGTTATTGTCCCGAACTTCTGCGGCGGGAAGTTGTTTGGAGTAAAGCTGCACCTGAAATGCCACAGACGGAGTTTCGGAGAAATAGACGTAGTAGACGTAACGCCCGTTGCTTTTCGGATCGACAGAAAAATTGCTGCGATATCCCCACCGGCCGGTCTTACTCGCCGTCTTCACAGACTGAGAGGTCCGCGAACCATCTTTCCCCTTGATGGGCCGCTTGTCCTGGCTCAGAGGATAATAGCCTGTCAGAAGCATTCGGTGAGTAGGTTCGGCGGGATACACTTCGAGCAACGTGTAACTTGCCCCAGGTTGAACGGCAAACCGAATAATGCCCACATAAGGAGCTTTGTCCAGGACCCCCAATCGCGGAGCTGTTGTGCGATTCAACGGCTCCGCAGATGTACGGGCATCAATCGGAACATCAACGGCCCCTTCAATGATCGAAGCGGCTTCTACTGCGGAACTGATCCCGATCACCAGCAGAAGGCCTGGCAGAATGCGTGGCAACATCGTTGAAATCCTCGTGGAAGTCGGTTGATTGGAATGAGTCGCAGATTGGTCATGAGTGTTTGAGCCTGTCACGGTTTCCCTTCCTTTCCGTCGTCAGGAATACGGTCAACAGACGCATAGACCAAGGTTTCCAAGTAGGCATTGGCCGCCTTGTCGTCGACTTTGGTCCCTTCCTGTACGACACTCAGCGTGATTACGAAGTTTCCAACATGGAATGAACGCACCCGCCCAGCGGCCCGTTTATCTTTCCAGACCCCGCCAACGACATCCCGCTCAAAGCCTTCGAAAACCCCTGACTGCACAGTTCTTTTCTTGCTGGGTAAACCTTTGATCTCATGTGCCAGCTTTTCGGCCTCGAGTCGCACGAGATCCGCGAAGAATTGTTCAGTGGGCTCCTTATCGAGCTTCACGACATTTGCAGCGTAGCGCGCACTTTCAACGCTCGCTGTCCAGCAGGATCCAAAATACTTCTTATCGCCGAGACTGATACTTGATCGGGAACGAATCACATCTCCCGGAAATTGCACTGAGAGCTGAACGGATCCCTCTTCGGCAATGACGACATATCCCTCGCCAGGCGGGCCAATCACGGATTCTGGCGCGTCAGGCGAAATTGGCTTCTTTTGCTGCACTTCAGGAGGTTGTGCAGCGTGCAAACACAGAATTGGAATCATCGCGGCGATCAGCAGGTACAAAAACAATTGTCTTCGCATGTTGCGTTGACCAGTAGAAGTCAGAGTGTTTGCCATGTCCATCGCCTACCGTAGAAGCAGTGTTCGGCGTGCTAACCCTCATCGGCAGCACGTTAACAGTGTGAAGCAATCCACATGCCAAGGGATCGGTTCAGCACAGTTCACTTTGGAGGGGCCAAAGTGAATCCGGGATGAAGGGTGAAACCGGCGAAACTCGGTTCCATGCCGTGTATTCTCCCTGAACAACGGTTCATGGAAAACGGCTAAGAACTGAGCAGTCGGAAGCCGCGGCTTCGGGATCTGAACGCCAAATGCCATTCGATCTTGCACGGTGATAAACACGGCAGCAGATGGCACTGGGCGAAATCGGCGCAGCCGGATTGAGATTTACCACCGTCCTTCAGCGGCAGAGAACCTTCCATTCGTAGCAGCGTTGCCGACTCATGGCTGTATTCGATGTGCTTATTGCCGAGTTTTCCCCGTGCTATCTTCTCTGACGAAACTCAATCGAAGTGTGCGGCCCGTCAGCTTTGACCCACGTTCGGGCGTGCCACAATACGCCATGGTTTTCCTTTGTCTTTGGAAAACCGTCCGTCAAGATCATCCTGACTTGGTCGTCCTTGGCGTGCACGTTGAGAAATGTTTCCGTGTCGATTCCTCCGGTGGCTTTCAGCGTCGCCTCAGAGATCTTTGGACCTGCTTTGATTCCTTTCTCCTTCAGTGACGTCGCAAGTTCCAGCGGTGATCCTCGAAAGTCGATGGTGAGTTTCTGATCGAGCGCATAATCGCGAAGCTTGAGCAGTTCTTTGTCGATGATGTGAACGATATCGGGCCGCTTCGAGTCCTTGATGGCCGTCACGTGGGGAACTCGTTTCGTCAGCTCCCGGATCAATGAGTCTACGTCTTCGAATTTTTCTTCCCTGCCGAAGTACGGCGCACCACTCAGGGGATCGTCTGGAGCTCGATAAAGGGTCTCAACCGTGAAACTGCATCCCAGAGATTCTGATGCATCCTTCAGCCAGGACCACCAAGGGAGTCGATCCGGACGCAGCATTTTGGAGCCATAGAATTGCACCATCGTTGAGTCTTCGGCGATGTCGGTCTCTGCTCGCCAGAGAATTGGCCGATAGTAATTCAGGGGCACAGCGTCGGTCAGCACACGCCTCGCACTTTGAGCTTTCGCAGCAATTGCGACCTCAGTAAAACGATCGTCAAACATCTGTCGCGAGTCCCCGGAAGTCTTTGGCCCGATATTGGGGACTTGACGACTCAAATACTGACTCAGATCTGCCGGAGTGCCAGCGAAATCGACATCGACGACTTTTTCCAGTGGATAGTTCTTGACGGCCAGAAATCTCTTGTCGATGACATGAATCACGCGTTTATGTTTCTCGTCGGGCGTGAGCGAAAGCCAACGCAGCCGAGGTGCCATTTTCTTGATGAAATCGTCCGCCGATGAAAAGTCAGCTACCGTTTTGAATTCGGCGCGTGGCTCGTCTGCATTCGCGACCCGTTCAATCGTGAACTGAAGATCGCACTTTGACCCGGCGAAAGCGAGATAACCCTGCCAGTCCAGCGACTTGGGGAAATCGTCATCTGCTGCCCCAACACGCCTTTCGGTTTGTCCGACGAGCATCGCAACGATTGAGCACCAGATCAGGGTTCTACTGAACATTCGTGTACGCCCAGTTTTCATAACCCGTATCCCCCGCTCACCACCGCTTTTAGCGGTCGTTTGGCACGCTGACTCAACAGTGGCCGAGAATTCGCAATCAATTGATCGACTGATGATAGCAGAGACGAGACAGGATCCTCATTATCAGTACGATTAGAAATCGCGGGTGTGATCGGCGATTTCTGAATTCCGTCTGAAACGGGATTTCCCATGGCAAGCAGCACAGTGACGTCGTATGAACTTGAACTGAGATACGGCATGCGCCAGATCCGCAGTATCCAATTTGGATTGGTCATTTTCAGCTCGATCTGCTGCATCGGTCACACCGTTTCCACCGTTTTGCTCGTGGCTGCAACCTCATCCTTCTTTGCTCAGTGGACTCAGGAATTCGTACTGCAAGGAATCTCGGTCTTTTTTGCACTCTTCGCACTTCTGTTCAACCGCCCTGCGATGTACTTTGCCCTCGAAATGTTGACGGCGATCGAGTCGGCGATCATTCAATGCCGGGAACGACAGAATCGTGGCTGGATCGGCCGATTTATGGATCTCTTTCCATTGTCACTTTTTATCCCGCCTGGCGATCTGCTGGCTGTGATGCTTCTCTTGCTTCGGATTCGTGTTCATACCGATCACCTGAATCGCAGCCAGATTCCGATCTTTAAATGGTGCGAAGTTGGGTTTGGCTTGGGAGCTGTGGCCCAATATGCGAGCTTCGTCGCCTGGATAGCATCAATGTTGACGGCTCAGTTTGTGAATGCTTCTCTCCTTTATGCAATTGCGATTGGTTGTCAGGTGCTCATGACTGCAGGCATTCTTTCGGTGGCTTGGGCATCGACGACGATGTGCCGCGAACTCGTGGAAGTGATTCGCCAGACTCACTGGGAGCAGGACCCGGCCGAATTGTTTCTCGCGACGTTGGATGTCGCAGATCTCCGGACAATCGTTGGATCTGCAACCGAGCACAGCAGTTCCGATCCTGATTTAACTTAAGTGATGGAGAAGAATGTGATCGACAAATGCAAGCCGCTTCAAATTTTCAGGAACAATTGGAAGCGATATGATGTCTTATAACCAGCGTCGCTCGTGTCTCTGAACAGGGAGGTCGGATGAAATCATCTTTGCTGAGCCGTCTTGTGGTGATCGTATTGGCCTTCTTTTTTGCTGCCGGGCAGATTTCGGTATTGCCTGGTGTCGAAGTACTGTTTGCCGTCGATCATCACAAGCTGTTCGAAGAGGCGCGGCAGCTGCATCGTGACGGGGATGATCGAGCCGCGTTTCTGAAGTTTATGCGGCTGGAGGGTGGCGAAGCTGCCGCTGCCGCGGTTGCGGTTACTCGATCAGGTGGCAAGGCCCGGGAATTCCTCGACCTGTTACGAGAAAACGCGCCGTCACTTCTGGCAGCAAGGGTCAAGTTGGTTGAAGGGGAGCTTTTACTTGCGCTCAAGGACAAAGCTGGTGCCCTCAAGTGCTATCGTGACGCTGCGGCACTCATCGATATTCAGAGAGGCGAACCGCGTCCAGGCATGTTGCCTCGTGCAATCTACTTCGTTGAAGCGTCTGAGCCTAATCGTCCGGAAGGGCCCTTTTCGTCCGAACTCAATCAATTGATTCCGCCGTTCATGGTGGGACCGGGAAGTCATCGGGACAACCGATTGATTCGTCGCTTCATCGCGCTGGAAGCCTGGGAAGATGCGGGTCGCGAATTTGCTCGAATCTGGGAGATGCACCGTGAGGCATCCCAGCCTTACGTCAAGTCGGTGCCGGTGTGGGACGTTGCCAATGACACCGCCAGGGATCTGCCCGTGGACGCGTTGCATGCTGAAAATGTGAATCCCTTAATTCGGGAACCGAGGATCGAGAAGCGGCTGTTTCGACCGGCAGGTTTTAATGGCCAAGGACTTCAGTTCGCTTTGGACTACGCGTACTTTTTGCAGCGACACAAGAGTCGTGACGCGGCTCGCAATCTCTTGTTTGAACCGCTGCTCGCAGTCGACATGGACCGCAACCCCAATGCTCATCAGACAGGCGAGCCGATTGCGCCAGACAAGCCGTTACCAGCACCCGAACGGCAAGTGCGCAGTCAAGTGAGCTGGGGATTCGATCGTTCTTCGGGAGTTTCTCGCAAGGAGTTTTTGCGGCTTGTCTACGGCGACTTTCAGACGCACCGCGAAGTCGAATTCCTCTTTCAGCGACTGAACCAGCGGATCGCCGCGAATGACAATCGGGCGCGACGCACGCTCGCCCGCATCTTGGGTCACCATGGGGAGACCGACAAATCCCTGCAGTTGGAACTCGATTACATCAAAGCAGGCAATTTTGAACCCCTGACCGCAGCGTACCGAATGGGGCTAGTCTTCGATGACGCTCGAAGAGTCGTTGAAGCGACGGCTGCATTTGAGAAAGTACGCGATTTGCCGATCCCCGAGGATGCCACAGCGAATGTTCCTGATGTCGAAGAAGTGACATCGGACCGTGGTCGGTTCGCTCAATCATTTGTCATCGGCTCTTGGGGGCGAGGCGAGGCCACCAATCAATTGAAGTCGGCAGCGACTCAGCATCTTTTGAGACTCTATGCTGCTCAAGGGCAGACTGAGAAGGTGTTGGATCTGAAGCTGGAACTTGCTGAATCCAATGCGAACACGTTTTGGAACGTCGATGTGCTCGAACAACTCGTTCAGCAATTCCGGGCCGCGAAACAAGAAGAACGCATCAAGCAATGGCTTCAAGAGCGTCTGAAAGATGCGAAATCTCCCGAAGCGACGGCGACCCTTTGCTGGGTTATTGGGGATCGAGTGCGAGCAATTGAACTGGCAGCATCGTCGAGTCAACAGGCATTTGTGTCATCGTGGAAAGAGCGGCTTCGTGCAGCCGGTCCAGACCAGTTCAAGCAGTTCTTAACGCTCGTTGTGAAGTCCAATCCGAAGGATGCCGTTTCACGTCTTGAGCTTCTGGACTTGAACGGCCTGATGGATGGTCCGGAATTGATGGAGTGCTTTGAGCTGTTGCTGGCGAGTGATGCCCAATCTGCATTTGCACGGGGAAAGGGCCAGCGGAATCAGAAACGGTTTTCGGGTTATCCAGAACTGGCATATCGTTTGATGCGACTCTACGAACGACACGGCAAGATCGGTGCACTGTCGAAGCTCGGATTGCGAATCGCGCGAGGTGAAAAGCCGTTTGATGCCCAGACCCAGCGTTGGAATTCACGAGGTGTCAATGAACGTGAGTCGGAAGATTGGGGAAATGCCTGTCTGGCGTTGGCGATTCAATACGCGGACAATCCGGCCGGACAGCAGCAACTGGTCGACGCCTTGAGGGATTCGCATTGGTCAGCAGCTCGCAATCAGCTCGCACGACGAATCGCCGGTCCCTGGAAACCGCTGGCTCCTGCCCAGCCGATTCCGTGGGCCAACGCTCCGGCGGGTGTCACATTACTGGTGTCGCATCACAACGTTCTCAGTCTCGCTCATGATGCGAAATTCGTTTACGCGGGATTCCCGTGGGGAATCGCTGTCTATACACACAGCGGCCATATCGTGACTCAGATCGCCCTGGAAGAGGCAGCGCGTACCCTGGCTGTGATGCCAGGCCGTGTGTGGGTTGGTACGCCGAAGGGCCTGTTTCACGTCACAACCGACACCTGGAAAGTCGCGTATCAGTCACTTGATGGTGACAACGATCAACGTCACTCAGAACTGTCATACCGCACCAGCGGCGTCAACACATTGACCATCGATGGTGATCTGTTGTGGATCGGGCTGAACCGCAACATTCAAGTCCTGAATATGAAGACACTGGAACTCCGCGCGTTCTCAATCGACGAACTCAACTTCCGCCATAGCAGTGACGTGCAGAAGATCGTCGTTGACGGAAACTATGTCTGGGCGGATTCCTCGCAGGGAATTCGCCGCTGGGATCGAGCGACGGATGAATGGGCGAGCGTCGAGTCTGTCGGTCCTCGTGATCCCATCCACCTGATCGGCATCATCAATGGAACGCTCTACGGTGACACTTATGTCGATGATCAGTTGCGCCATCGGCTCTGTACGATCGATCGTGACTCACTGGTAGCCACTCCCATTCCTCTTGTTGCCAAGCCAGATCGACAGATGATCAATCACTCGATTCTGTACGCTGGCAAGTCACAGGCCATTCACAACCAGTCGTCCCAACCCGCATGGGCAGGGAAACTGATCTTTCAAACAGAATCGCAACATTACTATCTCGATGATCAGGCAAACCAACTGCGGCCGTTTCCGGAGTCAACTTTCGAGAAAATCTTCGCATCCGTACGACAGCGCGCAGAGAAGAGAGATCCGGCGGGATCTCGCCATAATGCAATTCTGAGAATGCTCGATCTACGTAAGGAAGTTTTCGCAAACATTGGTGTCTCGTTCACGAAGGACGCGGAGTCGATCACGCTTCCCGACGGGACTCTTGTTGTCGGACGACGCCTGGGAAGGAGTCGCTACGAGTATCCAACTGAGGATCGTCCGAACTGGTCCGAATCGCTGCACGATTTCGAGGATTCAGACGGGGGATTGTACTTTTTCACGGTCGAGGAGAACGGTCCTGTAGAACGGAGAAAGATCGTCATCGGCGAGTCGCCGCTCTGGGCAGACCGTTGCTTTGGTGTCGTTCAGGGAGACAACCACGAATGGGTTTGCACGGAACGTGGACTTGTGGTTCTTGATCGCAAGGGGCAGGTCGCTGATCGGTTCACGCGGTCAGACGGACTGTGTGCCAATCGCGTTGTTGGGGGAACAATCCTTGACGGCGTTTACTATTTCGCAACGGCCTGGGATGACTCCAACGGCGGACTGGCAGTGCTGGAGCCAAAAACATCGACGTTCACATCACTCCACGATACTGATGGCATGAGTACCGACAAGCTGCGTTCCGTCGCAATGAAGGATGGCCGTCTGAAA
Organism: uncultured Schlesneria sp.; assembly: GCA_903911795.1. Lineage (GTDB taxonomy): Bacteria > Planctomycetota > Planctomycetia > Planctomycetales > Planctomycetaceae > Schlesneria. The sequence goes on along the minus strand of CAIWEX010000307.1, from coordinate 6,405 downwards.
TTGACGTTTGCTCTTGAATACCTGCGGTATACCCGCGACTCGTTACGATGGCGGCTGCATCCTCCGGCGACATACGATCCCAAGACCAGGTTGTTTGAATCTGGTGGTGTGCCGAAACTGATGAATGACAGCGGACTTGCGGGAATCGATCCGTTCGGTCCTGAAACGGACGAACCCGATCCTGTTCCTGAGAAATTACCCAACGGCGCGGTACGAAAGCCAGTGAACCGCTTCCAGGCGATGCCGTATCTGGGAGGCCACATTATTCAGCGGCAGCTTGTTCGTGGCAGTTCGTTTGTTTGCGGAACGCGCGGAGTCGCGATCATCCACGATGGCGGTGCAGATGCTCCCTTTCCGGCGATCCCTGTCGTGCAGCTTGGGGCAAAGCTTGCTGACTCGGTGGCGTCACGACAGTTGGCCGATGCGAGGGCGCGCACTGTCAAGAACGGGGTGCAACTGGCCGAAGCATTGCAGGACCCCAATCCGGTTTACGCAGCGAAGGCGCTGGCGGCATGGCATCTGCGGAATTCAGACCTGATGAAAGAGGACTTACCCGTCATCACGAAAGCACTAACGAGTCGTAATCGTCGACTGCGCTCCACAGCCCTGGCGGTATTGTTCCGCCAGCGAAAAAACAATGACCCGTTGATTCCCCTTTTGAAAGAACAATTGAACAATCCGCATCGCGGAATTCGCACTGCAGCCATGCTGCAACTCGCCAGGCATGGTGTCGTTCCCGACGTAGCAGGTCTGCAGGACTTCTTTCGCAGGGAAGAGACATGCACAATCTCCTACGGTGCTGATTCCACGATCACGCTCGAAACCAGTTTCAACGCGATGCATGTCGCGCTGGCTCCGCATGCTTCGAAAGATGTTTTTGAAGTCCTGCTAAAAAGTCCGCCTCGTCTTGGAAACTGGGACAACAAGACCACTGTATTTCCTCAGTTGGGGAAATCTCTGGTTAAAAATCCTGATGCGATGGCAAGTCTTCTGAAGGTCCGTGGGGAAAACGGGCAGCACGATGTCCGAATTGAATTTGTGAATGATGTCATTCGATTCGCAGGAAAAGAGCTGCTTCCCGCGCTACACCTCGCCCTGCAAAGTGAGGATCGAGTGATTCGATCGAACGCAGCCCGAGGATGTGGGGCACTGCAGGACCAATCGTCAATCGACCCATTGCTGAAGTCCCTTGATCTCGAAAGTGGCCTGTCGCGGGCTTCAATCGTCTGGGCCCTGGGAGAGCTCAAGGCAAAGTCTGCGATTCCTGTGCTGGCGAAGCTTTATGTTGATGCTCGCAATGACGAGAAGCGATATGGATCGGGGTCACGCGGTGGCTTTCGAGCCAGTCAAAGTGCCGCCGTCATGGACGCGCAATACGACACGCTCAACAGTGTGGATGCTATAGGCGACGATTGGAACGAACTCAAAAGAACCTCGTTTGCGGCACCAGTCGATCCACGGAATCAGGAGGTCCTGCTTGAGCCGCGTCATATCCTGGAGGCAATCTCGAAAATCGGGACTGCGGAATCTCAGGGATTCTATCGGACACTGGCAGCCGAGTCAGATCCGCAGTTTCGGGAAGAAGCGGCTGTTCAACTCGGATCAGCCGATGTGGAGAACCGACGGCCAAACATCGACGTTCTGAAGAGTCTGCTGACTGACAATTCCCCTCAAGTCAGTATCGCCGCCGCGACAAGCCTGGTGATCCTCGGCAACAATGAGGGGCAGCAACTGATCCTCGACAACCTGAAGTCGGTCAATTGGGCATACGCCTTAAAGCATCTGGAGCGAGTCGGTCGTGGGCAATGTCGTTTTGCGCGGGCGGAAATCGAAGCGATCGGCAGGGACTCGTCAAAGTCAGCAGAGATCCGGGCTAAGGCCGACGCCATGCTGATGCATCAAGCTCAATGAATCGGTAACGGCGTCAACCTCACCTACTGCCCCGTCAGGCCTTGGTTTAACCGTTGATGATGATGGTTGTCCGACGGAAACGACCAAGTAACTTCGCACCAAGACCAAGAAAGATCGAAACGCAGAGGACGCCGAGTTCACAGAGGGAAGACTGGAGAGTGCGATCACCACTCTCCTTACCTCTGCGCCCTCCGCGATCTCTGCGTTTCAAAATCAAATCGGTTGAATCACTGTGGAGTCACATAGCCTTGCCGGGGTACTACGCGACAATATTCTTCAGCAGACGCGGGTCTTCGTGAACGGGCGACAGTTCACCGCGGCGTTCCATTTCGCTGGCTGAATCACGAATGTCATCGAGACCACTCCGAATCATCCGCAAAACATTCAGTGCTGCTGGCAGGTCGAGTTTCGGCCCCATCCCGATACAGTTCAAAACAAACAAATAGAGCTTCTGCATGTTCTCTGGAATCTGCCCATACCGTAAATCGATTCCTTCGTAGAGAGCCAGGACGATCTGCTGCGACCGCAGCAACAACGATTGAGCCTGCAGCGGGTCATTCTGTTCGAGCAGGACTTGTGCACGCTCGACACGCGAAATCGTTCCGTCGAATGCGGCCAGCAACATTTCGATGCGAGTCCAGTTCGTCACCGGTTGCGAATAAAGTCCAAATCGTTTCATTGAGGGAAATCTCCGAGGGGACATCAGCAGAAAATAAATCGAATATTCATCAGCCGGTTTGTGACAGGCCAGTTGAGGTTGAGACGCTCGATCCAAATGCAGAATTCAGCATGTTGGCACGACTTTGCAGATTTGCCATGACCGATTCCAGCGACGAGAACTGTCGAAGCAGTGCCGCCTGCTGCAGATTCATTGCCGTAGTTTGATTGTTGACATCCGTTTGAGCGCTTTCAATTTGTTTCGTGAACTGGTTCGCGATCGACGTTATCTGGCCGTTCACCGGGTCCAGCATGCTCTTCAGCATGGTATTGAGGGAAGAAGCCAGCCCGCGCGTGACAGTCAGTGTGGAGTCGGTACCACCAATTCCGATCTGAGATGGCGTCAGCGTGGAAACAATCGTCAGCCCCTCCGTGTTTGAATTCCCCGTGTCGCCCGTCAAAATCTGGCCCGTGCCGGTTGCCGTTTCGGTCTGTCCGTTGACGACGAATGAGCCCGCCACGTCAACACCCGTCGAGGTCTCGGTTCCATCGAATCCGAGTGACACCAGTGATGTTCCGGAATCGATGCTGACGGTCGACGCAGTCCCATATCGACCCGATGTCAGAACCAGCTTGCCACTATCAAGCTTCACGCTGATCGTGCTGCCGTCCGGCTGAGTTGCACCGTTCACGGCATTTTGGAGTTCGTTGGCCAAAGCCTGAGCGGTGTAGGTTCCGGCTGCGAGCGAAACCGTGCCGCTTGTCTTGCCATCGACGGTCAGAACCAGCGTGTTGTTCGAACTATCGATCACGGTGCTTGATGCGACCGTATTCGTCGCAGTGATTGAAGCCTGGGTCGCAGCCTGAGTGATATGAACTGTATATGGCGTCGATGTGGCTTTGGTGTTGGCGGTCCCGGTTGCAAACTGGATGCTGGCTGAACTGGAGACTCCCTGGAGTCCAAACAGTGACTTGAGATCGTCGAATTTGACTCCCGCGACACTGCCGTTCAGGACGCTTCTCAATTGCGCAGTGTCGATTTGTAATTGGCCATTCGAGTCCGGCGAGATCCCCAGTGCACCCAGTCGGTTCATCTGTGAGGGAAGGTCCGGTGAAATTGCCAGCAGAGTCTGCTGAACCTGGCTGCGCAGTCCACGAACCGAGGTCACTCCATTCAATGGGCCAGCGGTCCCAGCTGCGGTCCCCGATCCGGGGGTGTACTTGGTTTGCGTATCGATGTAGGACGCAAAGTTGTTGTAGTCCGAGACAAAATTCGTGATCTTCGTGATCGCGCCGTCGACATCGTTCGAGACATTCAATTGCACTGTCTTGGTCGGATCGGCTGCTTGCAACTTGATGGAGACACCGGGAACCAGACTGGTGATTGTATTTGTGGAGTTACGGACGACAAAAGCGCCGCTTCCAGACCCAATCTGAACTTGAGCATCCGCCGCCGCCTGAATGGAAGGGGTGTAAACATTCAGCGAGAATTTGTCGCCCGCCACTAGCGAACCCGCATCGAACTGAACTTTGACCCCATCGACAACATCGAGTGGTGTACCAACATCGCCATGATTGACAGTAATCGTCCCGGTTCGTGTGCCGCTGCTGTTCGCGTACGTCAATTGAATCCCATCGTCTGTTCCGACGGTTCCGGCATTGGTTACCGAGAACGTGAAGGTGTCGTTACCGGTCCCTGTATAGGTTCCCGATGACGTGACAGTCGATGTTCCCGAGAACCCTGCATCTGTCACTGCAGGTCCAATTTCGGTCGTCGCGAAGTTTGGCAATACGTCCCCGCCGCTGCTCGCTCCCAAACCATTCGTAATCTGAATGGCATTCGCGGTCCCAGTATTTTCCGAGGTCAGTATCAAACGGTACGGCTGAGTGCGAGTATCGGTTGCACCGGTATTGACGACAGTCGCGGTCACACCGACGCCGGCGTTATTGATGGCGGCCGCGAGTCCACTGAGAGTGTTGTTTGTCGAGTCAATCGTCAGGGTGGCAGATTTGGTACCAGCCTGGATCTGGAAAGTCCCCTGCGTGATATTACTGTTGGGGTCACTGAACCCCTGTGACGCAATTTGATCGGACTGGGCGATGGCCAAAACTTTAAGCGTGGTCACGCCTGACTTGGCTCCGCTCCCTACGGCCGCAGTTACCAGATCCGTATTGCTTGAGGATACAGTCTTGTTGTCGAAGACACTTCCCTGCGACTGTGCGAGATCGTTGGATGTATTCATCAACGTCTGCAGGCGAGAACTGATCCCCTGGAAAGCCGTTTGTTGAGTCGTCTCTTTCTGTACGGTCTGGTTGAGCAAACTGATTCGCTGCTGATTGAACCTTAAAAGGTTCTGAATCAACGCGCTCGTGTTCAGACCGGAAGCGAGACCACTGAAGCTGATGTTGGATGACATGGAAACGACCCAATGGAGGGGGCGATAGTCCGCGTCGAAACGAAACGCAAGGGGAGCACTGCATTCGCAGGCTCCCCCCAGGTTTTGCTCAATCCATTACGATCACTCAGAATTACTGACCACGCAGCAAGCTCAGAATAGACTGGTTGCTCTGGTTCGCCATACCGAGGACCGTCGAAGCGGCCTGCTGACGGATGTTTTCGCTGGTGTAGTTGGCGATTTCCGTCTGGTAGTTGGTATCGGTCACAATCGACTTGGCCTGTTGCAGGTTTGTCAATTGGGCCTGATTGTTATTCTGAGTTGCGGTCAATGTACCGGCCATGAAGGCTCCGAGACCACCGCGGGCTGAAGCGACAGTGCTGATCGCAGCGTCGATAGCGGTCAGCGCGGCTGTCGCACCGGCAGCGGTTGTGATGTCGATAGCGTTCACAGCGAGTGTGGTGGAATCCGACTTGGCAATCGTCAGCGATGCGGTCTGGCCCGAAAATGCACCCGTCTGGAACTGGCCAGCAGTGAAGGTACCGTCGAGCAGGGCCACTGTACCGAACTTGGTGGTCGTGGCGATGTTATCGATTGAGGACAACAGGGCCGTGGCGTTAGCCTGATTGGCGGCCAGCGATGCAGCGCTTTGGGTCGCGGTGTTTGCTGAGTTTGCGGCCAGGTTACGAACCTGGACCAGCAGATCGTTGATGTTCGACAGTGACGAATCAGCGGTCTGGACCAGGGCATTACCGGTCTGGATGTTCTGAATCGATTGCTGAAGTCCGGAAATTTGTGCATTTTCCAAGGATGACGTCACCAGGCCGGCTGGGTTGTCAGCGGCACTGTTGATCTGCAAACCGGTTGACAATCGTTGCAACGCGGTGTTCATCCGGGACTGGCTCGACTGCAGATTGTTCTGTGCGACGAGCGAATTCATGTTGGTGTTGACTGATAACATTCGTGTGTTCCTCGCTGATGTTTCTCGAACGGTGACGGTTTTCCAACTCCGGGAGAAGATGCCAGCTTGGTGACATCTCGAATTTCCCTGCCCATGCTGAATGAATCGAAGTGGATCCGGATGACTTGCCCGCAACTTGTCAGAAAATTGGAAAAAACACCATTTTTCCTGAAGATCAAGATCCCTACAGACAGCAATCTCCCCTGGAAACGTCAACCTCAACTGAATTGGGGACGTCGGAACAACCGCTCGATCTTACCGGCTACGCTCGCGCTGGATCGCCGTCAAAGACGCAGTCACTGAGTCCAGATCACCGACGATGACATACTGGCGGAACAAGTAGTCGGTTGCCGGAATTCCATTTTGATCATCGCGCAACCTGTAGACGCAGTTCCACTTGACGACTTTTTCGTGGCGAAACCGGAAGCGTCCATACCCCGGACCTGTCATGCCGCGGGGAGTCGGGTCACGGGCGATAAT